>JBAXCT010000001.1:0-38582 GCA_037141375.1 Chthoniobacterales bacterium
ATTCCCGCGGGATTGACCCTGATGAGTGAGGTGGGGGCATTCACGGTTGCCGCCATTCTCATCGGCCATCTCGGCGCCGTGCCGCTCGCCGCCCACCAGATCGCCATCACCTGCGCCTCGACTACTTTCATGTTCCCACTTGGTATTGCCATGGCCTCAACCGTCCGCATCGCCCAGGCCAGCGGTGCCGGACGCCGTGGTTTGTTGCGCCCCATCGCTGCGGGATCATGGGCGCTGGGCTTGGTCGTCATGGCTGCCTTCGCGGTGATCCTCCTCGTGTGGAATCAGGCGGTAGCCAGCGCCTTCGTGCGCGATCCGGAGGTCATCAAGATCGCCGCCTCCCTGCTTGTCATCGCAGGAGTGTTTCAGCTCGTCGATGGAGTGCAGGTTGTGGGTTCTGGTTTGCTGCGAGGCCTGCGGGACACCACCGGCCCGATGCTTGTCACGGTGGCGGCCTACTGGGTGGTGGCGCTGCCGTTGGGCGGATGGCTGACCTTCTGGCAGCACCGGGGGGTAGTGGGCATGTGGACAGGACTGGCCCTGGGCCTGGGCGTCGCCGCGGCTTTGCTGGTCAGGCGCTTCTTCGTGCGGACTGCCTAGGCCGGGCTAGTGGCTGAGGGCATACGCCAGGTGGGGTGTGTAGAGATTCGGTTCGAGCAGGAACGAGTCGTGTCCTTTTTCCGAGTGCACCGTGAGCCTCATGTGCGCCACGCCGGCACGTTTGAGTTCCGCGCAAATCTCGGTTTGGTAGTCCGGGTAAAAACAGCAGTCGCTGTCGATGGTGAAGACCAGATAACGCTGGTCCTGGCAACCGGCGAAGATCGACGAAGCACCGCGCGCCTTCGCGTCGGCGTAGAGATCGAACTGCTGCCACGCGTCGATGATGCGGAGGTAGCTGTTGGCGTCGAAACGCTTCACGAACTTCTGCCCCTGGTAGAGCATGTAGCTCTCAAGTACGCGGGAAATACGATACCATGGAAGGTCGGTCGCCGGTTGCACAATATCCACCCTGGCCCGCTCTTCGATGACGTCCGCGTAGAGGAACGTCTTGTGGCTGATCATCCGGGCCAGTGCGAGGCCATGCAACGGTCCAGGCGTCCCGTAATAGTCGCCGCCTCGGAAATCCGGGTCGCGGGTGATGGCGATGATCTGCTCGAGATTGTGCATTTGCTGCAGACCGTGGGAGCGCAGGCCCGTTCCGATGGTGATCACATTGGTGACGCGAGCAGGAAAGTGTACCGCAAGGTCGAGCGCCATCATCCCTCCGAGCGAAGTTCCGATCACCGCGTGGAGTTTTTCGATGCCCAGGTGATCCAAGAGCGGCAGCTGCGAGCGGACGATGTCGTGCACCGTGACGCGAGGAAACTTGGCACCATAAGCCTGCCCGGTGGCTGGATCGACCGAGGCGGGTCCGCTTGTGCCATAGCAACCTCCGAGGTAATTCGCGCAGATGACAAAGTATTTCGTCGTGTCGAGGGCGCGCCCGGGCCCGATGAAGCCGTCCCACCAGCCCGGATGCATCTCCTCGTTCCAGCGTCCGTCGAGGCCGGGGACGGCTTTGTTCGTCCCGGCCGCATGCTGGCTGCCGCTGAGAGCATGGAAGAGCAGGATCGCATTGCTGCGGGCTGCGTTGAGTTCCCCGTAGGTCTCGTAGGCCAAGGTGATGCCGGGCAACGTGTCCCCGCTCGCGGTCACGAAAGGTTCGTCCGCGTTGCCGAAGGTCAAAAACTTCGTTTCCACCTCACCGACTATCTTAACCATAGGATTACGTTGCGGCGACGGCGAGCGCTTGATCGATGTCCTCGATAAGGTCGGCTGGATCCTCCAGGCCGACGGAAAGTCGCACCAACTCCGGCGTGATGCCGCCGGCGCGCTGCTGGTCCTCGTTGAGCTGCGAATGCGTGGTCGTGCCGGGGTGGATGGCCAGGCTCTTGGCGTCCCCCACGTTGGCGAGATGCGAGAAGATCCGCAGCGATTCGATGAACTTTTTGCCGGCATCTGCACCGCCCTTGATCCCGAAGACGACCATCGAGCCACCCTTGCCACGCAGGTATTTTTCGTTCAGCGGGTACTGCGGATCGTCCTTGAGCCCCGGAAAGCGAACCCAGGCGACGTCCTTGTGCTCCTTGAGATGCTCTGCCACCAGCTTGGCGTTGGCGCAATGCCTCTCCATGCGCAGCGGCAGCGTCTCGATGCCCTGCAGAAAAAGCCACGAGTTGTCGGGCGCGATGCAGGCTCCCAGGTTGCGAAGCGGGACGGTGCGCATGCGGAGGATGAAGGCCAGCGGCGCGAGCGGGGCCGGCAGGTCGTGGCCCCAGCGCAGCCCGTGGTAGCTCGTGTCGGGCTGATCGTAGAGCGGATGCTTTCCCGCGGCCCAGTTGAAACGGCCGCTGTCGACCACCACCCCGCCGATGCCGGTGCCGTGGCCGCCGAACCATTTCGTGAGGGAATGGACAACAACATCGGCGCCGAAGTCCAGCGGCTTGGTCAGGTACGGGGTCGAAAATGTCGCGTCGACAATGAGCGGGATGCCGTGGTCATGGGCGACTTTGGCCACCGCCTCAAGATCGACGATCTCGAGGGCCGGGTTGGAGACCGTCTCGACAAAAAGCGCCCGTGTCTTCTCGTCGATCGCCTTGGCGAAGTTCTGCGGATCGTTGGAGTCAACCAACTTCACCTTGATGCCGAGGGCCGGCAGGATGTCGTTGAACTGCGTGTAGGTGCCGCCGTAGAGGTTGCGGGCGCTGACGATGTTGTCCCCTGCCGAGGCCAGATTGATGACCGAGTAGAAAACCCCAGCCGTGCCGGAAGCAACGCCGAGGCCGCCCATCTCCGGGGCGCCCTCCAAAAGAGCGACGCGCTTCTCCAGCACGTCGGTCGTCGGGTTCATCAGACGCGTGTAAATGTTCCCCAACTCACGGAGGGCGAACAGGTTCGCAGCGTGCTCTGTGCTTTTGAAAACGAAGGAACTGGTGCGGTAGACCGGCACGGCGCGGGAGAGCGTCGTCGGGTCTGGTTGCTGTCCGCCGTGGAGGCAAATGGTGTCAAATCTCATCGTGGTATCAGTGCTTTGGTTGAAGTGAGCTGAAATACTTTACCCTAGGCTCGCCAAGTCAACCGCAAAGGTCGCTATGACGCGCGTTCAGCGCAGGAATCTAGAATCCAGTCGCCCGACGTTCGCCTCCGGGTCCCGGCGGTCTCTACTCGCGGGGTCGATCGGAATGAAGCCGGCGGATCCGTTGACAAAACCCACCATGGCGTTGCTTCCGTGCCGGAAGTGAACCGAGGGAATCTTCCCCCGATCGTCGTCGAAGCCGTAGAATTCCTCGATCATCGGATGATTCGCGCTGGCTGGCTTTTGGAAGGAGTTGATCTGGGCTGCGGTGGCAAAGACCACGGTCGTCGCGGGGTTGGACGCGTCCCAGTAGCGCTTTGGTGCGCCCCGGCCCATCCATCCGTTGCTTCCTGCCAGCAGAACATTGTAACCCACGCCGATGTAGCCGTGCTTGTATTTCGATTTGAACGGAGTTCCCGCGAACCCGAAGCTCGGGTCCGGCATCATGCTGCGCGGCATATAGGGGCCCAGCGGTCCGGCGTCCATGTCGATGCTGCGCTCCCCCTCCGGCAGAGACATGCTCTTGGCGGTCTCGAAACCGAACCACCACCGAGTGCCCTTGATCCCTTCGATCACCGTGTCGGTGCGGTAGGGCCAGAAGACGTAGTTATTGTCACCGAGATACGCGGCGCCGCCTGCGGCCAACTGGCGTATGTTGTTGGCTGACACGGCGAGCGAGGACGACTTGTAAGCGCCCCAGACGGCCGGGGCCGCGACCGCGCAGAGCACCGTCGTCACGGCGATGACAACGAGCAATTCAACCAGCGTAACGGCGGATTTATTTTTCACGGGGAAACCGAAACGCGGTAGAAACGTTGGGGAGGAAGATCCGGCGTCTCGTCGGTAAACTGCAGAACGCCACCCGTTCCTTGCGCGGGCGAACCGAGAGGGACAAAGGGTTCTGCGAGATCGTCGGAGTAGAGCATGTGATAAGATAGGCCAGTAACGGAAACAAAAGTCACCACTGGAACGGCCCCGCTCAACTGCAAAGTGATCTCAGGCAAAGGCAGACTGGCCGCCTCCGGTTGCTGGAGTTCTTGACCCACGAAATCCGGGGCGAAGCTCAATGCATCCCAAGCCCCGTCCACGAGCGGCCTGTCCCCGCCCCCGACGGGTGCGTAAGACCAATAAGCTCCCGGATAATTAACAGAGCCATCTTGTTCGTAGGAGACCATCCCATTCGTGATGTAGTCGTAGTAATCGAAATGCCCGCCGAAAATATAATACTCCCAGTAACCGGCGAACCAATCGGCCTGAGTACGGATCGCTCCATCCCCGGCGAAGGTGATCGATTGTACGGCGTCGCCAAAACTGTAGCGCAGAAGTCCAAGGGCCAAGCGCGGATCACTCCCGACGAGGCTTTCGAGGGTGATGCCCTCGAGATCGGAAATCACGGTCGATCCGGCGATGGCTTGGACCATTTGCAACCCGGACGCTTCGCCATTCCAGCGGTAGCCCCAGGTCAAGGAAGCCGGCTGCAGACCGTCGTTCCCCTGCAGGACCAAAGCCGCGCGATTCGTGCCGCTGCCGGACCAGAATTTGATGTCCTCGAAGCTTTGGACCAATTGAGCCCGAGCCACGAGCGGAACGAGAAGAAGCGCGGCAAATAATGCCGCAGATATTTTTTTCATCAGGATGTCTCTCACTTGTTGTGTGGGCAAGAGAGACTCTGATGAGACGTACCGCGAGGGAACGCACAGCAAAAACAACTCTCGCACGCTTCATTTCTTGCGATGAAGTTTTTTCGCGGCCCGCTGTCAGGCGTTCCGCGCGTCGATGACCAGCAACAAGATGTTCGGACTCCCGGTTTATGGACGCGATGGACGCGTCCGCCTCTCCCCTCGCCTTCGCCCGATGTTTAGTCGGACTGGCTTTGCTCCCGCATGCGCGGGATAAAGGATTGTTACCGGATACCGCAGCGCAACTGTGGCCGATTCTCACGGCCTTCCCTTGGCTTGCTGGTCGGTCTCACCCGGCTTTCGCCGGATGCTGGTCATGCAAAAGAACGCAACAACTTATGTAGGCTCCGCCCTCTATTACGTCAATCCCCCTTGCAAAAATTCGCCGCACCGCCATCAATCAACGCATGCGCAACGAGCACGGATGGACCCAGCGAACCGGGGAAGGCGAAAAGCGGGAGGTTCGCGCGGTCAAAACACAAGGCCGCTGGCGATTGCAGGCTAAGTTGCGGCACGAAAGCGAGTGGACCTACTTTGACAAACCTAGCCGCGAGGATCTCGAGGAGTTGCGAGGGATTCTCTGGCGCAAATACCAGCGCCGCCGGGCCTCGCACGAGGATGTGCTCCTAGCCGACCGAATGCTGGCGGAGATGGTTGATTCCTGAGCGAACACCAGCCAGTTCTTATGGCAAGCTAGGTCCATTTTGGGGTTTTGAGCGGATGTCTCGCTTGGTCGCCGCGTCACGATGTTGGATGTAGGCGGTGCGCACGGCCAAGTAGCGATCTAGCGCGGTCTTGCTCACGGTGTCGTACTGCTCCATTTGCTCAGGCAGCGACCTTGCTCCGGCAGGCGTGCTGACAGCGAGAGTCCAAGCGGCTCCGCCGAAAACAATGCTGAGCCAACTGATAGGATTCAGAGCGGCATCCCCAGCCAAACCGACGACATCGCGCGTGCTGGAGGGACCGATCACCGGAACCACCACATAGGCCCCATGACCGAGTCCCCACTTGGCGAGAGTCTGTCCTGTGTCGGTTTTAGGAACCCCGGCCAAGGCCGGAATTTTTTCCGCCGGGGTCATGAGTCCGCCTGCCCCTGCGGTGGTATTGACCAAAAACTTGCCCGTCTCCAAGGCGGCTCGATCGAGGTGGGCTTGCAGGGTGTGGTTAACCAGACGCACCGGGAATCGCACGTTTTCGTAGGCGTTGTTGATGCCGCGACGGGCGAATTCAGGAAGGAGAAACTTGTATGTCTTGGCGAAGGGCTTGAGGAGGAATTGGTAAATCTGGTGATTCAGCCAAAAAGTCCCGCGATTGACCGGCTCGATCGGATCCGAGATGACAACATTAGCCTCATCCTCCCATTCGTCCTTGATCTCGGTATCCGCCGCGTCGGTTTTCGCGGTCGAAGCGGCAACAACAGAACCCCCGCCGCGCTTTTCGGTCACTTTTCCGGAGGAGGCGGTCACTGCCTGCTGCGTTTTTTGATTGCTGGTGCACCCCGCCGCGAGGCACATAAGCGCGGCGCAGGCCCAGAGAGGCCAATGACTCTTCATGAACTGCGGGAGACCGACTGCTTGAGAGAGTCCACCACCGCCGGTGCACCGCCCTTTTTGAAAAGGGAATCGAATTGCGCGCGGTAATTCGCCACCAAGCTTACTCCCTCTGCCAAGATGTCCGTGACCAGCCATTTGCCGAGGTTTTCCAAGCGGTAGGTGATTGCGTAACGGCTGCCTTTATAAAGGACCGTGGTGGGGATCTCGACCTTGCCCTCGCCCGGGGACGAGGCCTTGAGGTATTGCGTGTCCGGTTGCTGTCCGGGCGTGAATTTCGCGCTGTAGGTGCGGATGATGAGCTTGGAAAAAAGGCGTGTGGCTTCCGCCTGCTGCGCGGAGGTGAACTGGCGCCAGCCCGGGCCGACGGCCCGGCGGGTCATCGCCTCGAACGACACACAGCGGTCGAGGACCGGCGCTAGTTCTTCGGCCAACTCTGCACCTCCAGAAGATTTCTCCGTGATCGCCAGCACCTCATCCATGGATTGCCGCAGGGCATTTTCTGCGTCCTCTGTCGCCGCGTTTAATGCGGCAGCCAGAAGCACTGAGACAACAAATGGCAGAAGGACAATGTTTTTCACGGCTGACTTTTAGGAGGAGGCTCTTGCGCCGCTGGGGCAACTTCGCCATCGACGCTACCGAAGGCCATCTTCCCGATGAGGGACTCAAGTTCGACGGCAGATTCTGTCATGAGAATACGACTGGAAGGCAAAAGGAATTCTTCCTCTGCCCCCGGGGACAAAGCAACAAATTTGTCGCCAATCAGCCCTGACGTTTTAATCGAGGCCATGGTATCGGTCGGCAAGCGCGTCGATGAGAGGATCTGCATATCGACGATTGCGCTATAGTCGATGGGATCGAGCCAGATGTCATCAACCCGACCGACCGTTACACCGGCAATCATCACCGTGCTACCCTTGCTTAGCCCCCCCGTATTGGCGAAGCGGGCTTCAAGCGGGTAAGTGGCTGTGGAGACCAACGTCCCGGCCCCTAGCTTGACCGTCAAGTAGATCACGGCAGCCAGACCCAGAAGAACAAATAGTCCCACGCCAAGCTCCAGTTGTTTTTCCCTCATGTGTCTTCCTTTTTACAGACCTCTTCTCCCCGGCGCAACGCGACAAGCACCGACCTCAGCTCATCCGGGCTGTCGCGGAAACCCCGAACCACCGGATGCGATGACTCGGCAAAACCTCCGGGCGCGCCGCTGAAACAAATTCCACCGCCGTGCAACAACGCAACTTGGTTGCTCACCGCAAGCGCCTCGACCACGTCGTGCGTCACAATCACTGCGGTAAAACCGAAAATCAGCTGGTACTTCGCAATCATGCCGAACACCGCGTTCCGCCGCAAAGGATCCAGCCCGGCGGTTGGTTCGTCGAAAAAGACCATCTCGGGCTTCGTGACAATGGCGCGGGCCAAGGCAAGCCGTTTTTGCATGCCGCCTGATAGCTTGCTTGGATACTGGTCCGCGCTCTCCGCGAGTTCCAGTTGCCCGAGGGATTCCATGGCGCGCCGACGAATCTCAGTCCTTCCGAGGTCGGTCGTCTGCTCCAAGGGCAGCGACACGTTTTCCATGGCGGTGAGGGAATCAAAGAGAGCATTGCCCTGAAACAAGAAGCTGCAGCGTCGATGAAAATCCTCGCGTGCCGCTCGTTGACGGAAGTCCAAGAGCTTGCCATCAAAGTAAATGCGTCCGGCATCAGGTTGCTCAACGTTGGCCAGACACTTAAGGAGCACGGACTTGCCTGCGCCGCTCGGACCGAGAACGGTGAAAACGCTCCCCTTCTCCACGCTAAATTCCACGGCACGCAGCACTTCCCGCCCTGCAAAGCCCTTTGATAGATCTTCAACGCGCAACAACGCCTCCGTCGGTCCCGTCTTCGCGGGCCGGCTATGTATGCTGCTTGAGTGGAATGCGGCGGACGCCTTCATGCTTCAGACGAGAAATGAGGTGATTGCATAATCGGCAGCAAGAATAGTGATGCATGAGATGACCACGGCCTTCGTGGTAGCGGCACTGACCGCTCTGGCTCCAGTCGCGTAAGAAATACGGTTCGCGTGGAAGCCCGCATAGGCGCAGATACTGATGGTCAGCAGGCCGAAGGTTACGGCTTTGAGCAGACACTCTCTTACATCCTTGCTTTCCACAGCGCGCTCGACCGCGGACCAGTAGACTCCCGGATCAACGCCGAGCAGCAGCGAACCCGAGAGGCTGCCTCCCCACAATCCGACAGCAACGAACAATGCGGTTTGCAGAGGGAAAACAAACAGTGCCGCAAGGAGACGCGGAGTAACAAGGTAGCCGCGGCTGTCGATTCCCATGGTCTCCAAGGCGGCGATCTGCTCGGAGTTGCGCTGGATGCCGAGTTCCGCGGCCAAAGCGGAGCCGGCCTGACCGACAAGCATCAACGAGGCCAGGACCGGAGCCATTTCACGCACCAGGCTGAGCGAGACCAGCGTGCCCAACAATCCTTCGGAGCCGAAGCGGTTCAGCACGTAATACCCTTGCAGGCCAAGGACGAGGCCGGTGAAAAGTCCCACGATGAGAATCACCGGCAAGCAGCGAAATCCCTGTTCGTAAATCGAGCGGATGACACGGCTGGGCAACCGCCGGGCGGAGAGGGTCGCAGTGAGCGAGGCGCCGAGGAAGAGGCCGAAATCCCCCAAGCCCCGCACGCGGGTGAGCGTCAAATGGCCGAGGGCATTGATCACAGGGCATGCCTATATCACAAAGCTGAGGCCATGACGAGATCCGGTGCCCACTGAAGCGCCGTCGTGCCCATCCCTGCCGCGTGATCCTTGTCGGGGAGAGCTTGGACGCTTTGTTGATCCTCTCTACAAATACGTCCCGACATGACACCCGCGGAACTGGCCGAGGCCGACAAGCGCCATATTTGGCACCCCTTCACGCAGATGCGCGACTGGTGCAACCCGGATCATGATCCGATCATTCTGGTCGAGGGTCGCGGCAGCAAGTTGATCGACGCGCAGGGACGCAACTATCTCGACGGGAACAGCTCGATCTGGACGAACATCCACGGCCATTCGCATCCTCGGATTGTTTCGGCGATCAAGGATCAGGCCGCCAAGCTGGCACACAGTTCGTTCCTCGGGTTCAGCAACGAGCCTGCGATCCGCTTGGCGAAAAAGTTGGTCGCTCTGTTTCCAGCGGATACGCTGACTCGCGTTTTTTTCTCCGATAACGGTTCCACCGCGATCGAAGTCGCATTGAAGATGGCCGTCCAGTTTCACCAACTCATCGGTGGTCCGGAGCGATGCCGCTTTGCCACCTTCGAAAACGCCTATCACGGAGATACCGCCGGGGCGGCGAGCCTTGGCGGCATTGGCGCCTTCCATGACCGATTTGCCTCGCTGCAGTTTCCTGTAGTGCGTTTGGACGGGATCAAGGCCCTTGTGACTTTGGATCGCGAAACCATCGGCACGTTGGCCGCCGTCGTGATCGAGCCTCTGGTCCAAGGCGCGGCAGGCATGCGGACTTGGCCGCGTGGAATGCTGCGCGAATTGCGAGAATGGTGCGATCGGCAGGGCGTCCTATTGATTTTCGACGAGGTTATGACCGGATTCGGCCGGACGGGAAAAATGTTCGCTGGCGAGCACGAGGCCGTAGTCCCGGACTTTCTCGCGCTAGCCAAGGGTTTGACCGGTGGCGCGATGCCCTTGGCCGCGACCCTGACCACGGAGCGCATTTTCGACGCATTTCTCGGAGACTACGCGGAAATGAAAACGCTCTTCTACGGCCACAGCTACTGCGGGAACCCCCTCGCCTGCGCTTCAGCCTTGGCAAATTTGGCGATTTTCGAGGAGGAGCAAACGTTGGACAGGCTGCAGCCCAAGATCACCCATTTAGGGGAACTGCTCTGCGAACTGGCGGCACATCCGCATGTCGGGGACGTGCGCCAGTGCGGGCTCATCGCGGGCATCGACGTGGTGCGGGATGATGGGAGCGCCTATCCTTGGCAGGACCAGACAGGGGCCCGAGTCTGTGTCGCCGCCCGCCGGCACGGTCTCCTCACCCGCCCGGTTCGGGATACGCTGATCCTTATGCCCCCGCTCTGCTTCACTCCAGGCGAGTTGGCGGAGGCGGTCGGCGCCCTGCGGGAGGCCGTTGCCGAAATCTGCGGCGGATGAGGCCTGTCCGGCTTTGACAGCGGGATAGCTTCCGGATAATTCTACTCGTTCTGTCCGATCTAATTTATACAAAACACATGAGCAAATCGTCCAAAAACAAAAGCGGCAAAAAGTCAAAAGGCAAAGCCGGAACCAAAGGCAAATACGTTTACTGCTTCGGCGATGGCAAGGCCGACGGCGATGGAAAAATGAAGCCCCTGCTCGGCGGCAAAGGAGCCAATCTGGCCGAGATGACGCGTATCGGGCTGCCGGTGCCTCCGGGGTTTACCATCACCACGGAGGTCTGCACCTATTTCTACGAGAACAAAAAGACTTACCCGAAGAAACTGCAGCTGCAGATCGAAGCAGGCGTGCGCAACATGGAAAAAATCATGGGCACAAAATTCGGCGACGCCAAGGGCTTTCCTCTCCTCTTGGCCGTCCGCTCCGGCGCGCGCGACTCGATGCCAGGCATGATGGACACCATCCTCAACCTCGGGCTCAACGACGAGACTGTTCAGTCCCTTGCGAAGGCCACAAAAAACGAGCGTTTCGCGTGGGATTGCTACCGGCGCTTCGTTCAGATGTACGGTGACGTCGTTCTTGGCGTGCAGAAGAGCGAAGGTGAAGACCACGAACCGTTCGAATCGGTCATCCACGAGTTCAAGCACGCGAAGTACCACAACGACATCGTTGACAGCGAACTCACCGCGGAGGACCAAAAAGAGCTCGTCAAAAAGTTTAAGGAACTGGTCAAAACCCGCACGGGCAAAACCTTTCCGGCCAATCCGTGGGATCAGCTCAAAGGCGCCGTCGGTGCGGTGTTCAGCTCATGGATGAATGACCGCGCGATCGTCTATCGCCGCAAATACAACATCCCCGCCGCATGGGGCACCGCCGTGAACGTGCAGGCGATGGTGTTCGGCAACACTGGCGAAACATCCGGTTCCGGCGTGGCATTCACCCGCAACCCGGCCAACGGCGCGAACGAATTTTACGGTGAATTTCTGATCAACGCACAAGGCGAAGACGTTGTCGCCGGCGTGCGCACGCCGGAGCCAGTCAGCAAGCTGAAGAAGGCGATGCCCAAGTCCTATGCCGAACTCATGAAAGTTCGCGCGATCCTCGAAAAGCACTACAGGGACGTGCAGGACGTGGAGTTTACAGTCCAGGAAGGCAAGCTGTTCATGCTTCAGACCCGCAACGGCAAGCGCACCGCGATGGCCGCGCTGAAGTTCTCGATGGACATGGTCAAAGAAAAGCTCATCGACTGGAAGACAGCGATCCTGCGCAATCCGGCCGATCAACTCGACCAACTCCTTGCTCCGGTTTTCGATATCGCCGAAGCGAAAAAAGCCAAAGTCATCGCCACTGGTCTTCCCGCCGGACCGGGCGCCGCTTCCGGCAAAATCTACATGAATGCCGAACGCGCAGTCGAAGCCGCCGAGAGGGGCGAAAAAGTCCTCCTCGTCCGCACGGAGACATCGCCGGAAGACCTCCGCGGCATGATCGCCGCCGAGGGCATCCTCACGGCAAAGGGCGGCGTCTCTTCGCATGCTGCTCTCGTGGCCCGGCAGATGGGCAAAGTTTGCATCTGTGGTGCCGCAGCCCTCGGGATCGATTACGATGCCCGCAAGGTCACGGTGGACGGTGAAACCTTCAAGGAAGGTGACTTCCTCTCGATCGACGGTACGGCAGGGAATGTTTACGCAGGTCAGCTCAAAACCTCGCCCTCGGAAATTATCACTGGCCTCATTGAGCGCAACCAAGCCGCCCTCAAAACAGAGAAAGTGAAAAATTTCAAGCAGCTGATGGAGTGGTGCTCAAAAGTGACCAGGCTCGCCGTTCGCACCAACGCGGATACGCCGGATCAGACCGAAACCGCCATTGCCTTTGGCGCAACTGGCATTGGCCTCACCCGCACAGAGCACATGTTCTTTGAGGGAAATCGCATCGACGCCATGCGCGAGATGATCCTCGCGACGGACGAGCAAAGCCGCCGCGCGGCTTTGGCCAAGCTCCTGCCATATCAGCGCGCAGACTTCACCGGTATTTTCACCGCCCTCAAAGGTTTTCCGGCGACGATCCGCCTGCTGGATCCGCCCCTCCACGAGTTTCTCCCTCACACCAAAGAGCAGCAGCTCGACCTCGCCCGCAGTATCGGCATGAAGGTGGAACACATCATCCATCGCGTGCAGAGTCTCCATGAGGCGAATCCGATGCTCGGCCACCGCGGGTGCCGCCTCGGCATCGCCTACCCGGAGATCACCGAGATGCAGGCGCGCGCCATCTTTGAAGCTGCCGCCGATGTGGCGAAGAAAAAGATCAAAGTGAAGCCCGAGGTCATGATCCCGCTCGTCGGGTTCAAGAAGGAACTCGACCTCCAGGTCGAAATCGTGCACCGCGTCGCCAAGGAAGTCATGGCCGAGAAGAAGATCAAGTTCGACTACCTCGTCGGCACCATGATCGAAGTGCCCCGCGGAGCCATCACTGCTGACGAAATTGCGGAAACCGCGCAGTTCTTCAGCTTCGGTACAAACGACCTGACCCAAACCGCTCTCGGCATCAGCCGCGACGACATGGGAACATTCCTCGGGGCCTACACGGAGAACGAAGTCTTTAGTAAAAATCCATTCGCCAGCTTGGACCAGACGGGGGTCGGCGAACTCATGAAGATCGCCATCAAAAAGGGCCGCCAAACCAAAAAGGATATTAAACTAGGTATCTGCGGCGAACACGGTGGAGACCCTGACTCCGTCAAGTTCTGCCACGAGATCGGCCTCGACTACGTGAGCTGCTCGCCTTTTCGTGTGCCGATCGCTCGATTGGCGGCAGCCCAAGCAGCCCTGAGCTAAAATCCCGGGAATTTCCCTCCCGTTCTCCCGTACCGCGCTAGGCGCGGGGCGGGATTTTAGTTTGCACTCATCACCGTGCGGTGGTCATTGTCGCCCATATGCAGTTTTTGCACCGCCATTGGGCGCTGTTCTTGGTGGTACTCGTGGCTGCAAATCCTTTGCAGGCCCGCGAGTTCACCCTGATCTCCTACAATGTTGAAAATCTTTTCGACGCCGACAAAATCGCGATTTTCGACGATTACGCCGAGACAGGCGAGCCAGACTCCTACTCGCCGGCCAAGATGCTGCGCAAGATGCAGTCCATCGGCAAAGTTCTGAAATCATTCAACCACGGGGACGGTCCTGAGATCGCATGCTTGAATGAACTGGAGTTGGACTTCACTCCAGACTCGAAAGTGACCGACTACGACGCATTCCTCAAAAAATACAAAAACACCACGGCGGAAAAGATGCTCACATCGGAGTTGAGCGACGAAATCCGCGGCTTGCCTGCCGAAGCGTTGCTCCTGAAGCACCTCGATGATCAAGGCATGAAAGGCTACCATGTGGCGGTCGGAATGGATGAGCCGGACTTTGCCGCTTTGGCCAGCACGGAGCGTGGCGTTCACAAAAAGGGACAGAAGAACGGGATTTTCAGCAAATTTCCGATCACCGCGACCCGCAGCCACCCGACCTCTGAGGCCCGAGATATTCTTGAGGCCACGCTCGACGTGGATGGCCATCCGCTCACGGTGTTCGTCAATCATTGGAAGTCCGGTGCCGGCAGCCTCCAGTCGGAGCAATCCCGCCGCTTCAATGCAAAAACTTTACGAGATCGTCTCGAGGAAATTTTCGCGAAGAACCCGGCGGCGGATGTGGTCTTGGCGGGCGACTTCAATAGCCAATACAAACAATCTTTGGCCTACCCTCATATGGGTAAGACTGGGCTCAATGATATCTTGGGCTCCCAAGGTGACGAGAAGGCCACGGCCGACGCGACCAACCTAAGCCTCTACAACCTCTGGCACGAAGTTCCTGAATCTGAAAGGCACTCAGATTACTACGACGGGAAATGGGGTACACTCATGCAGTTGATGGTCACTCCGGGCCTCTACGACGACAACGGGGTGCAGTATGTGGACAATTCCTTCCAGGTCGTGGCTTTGGACGGCGTGAATACGGTGACCCACGCCAAACTACCGCATCGTTGGAGCAATGCCGGACGAGGATCAGGGGCAAGCGATCACTTCCCGATCAGCATGTGCCTTCGCACCGTGGATGAGAAAGACAGCACGAAGCGCGAGGAAGTTAGCCATCCGGGGGTTCCGGCCAAGAGCGGAGATTTGCTGCCCGTTTTCGCGGCCCTCAAGCCGGTTGACTGCCCTGAATTCACGCCGGCCATCGGGAAAAGCACTTCCGAGCATATGGGCGAAATATTCCATGTTACGGGTGCGGTTGCTTCCGTGAGGCCGCTGGTCATCAGCGTGCACGGAGCGGAATACTCCCTATGGACGAGCGATAAAGAATCACCCGCTTTGCAGCCCGTGCGCAAGATGGCCAGAGGATCCAAAATCGATATCCTCGGAATGCTCTCTGTCTACAAGGGAAAGCCCCAGTTTCTCGTCGAGGATCCTTCTTGGGTGATTAACCTAACGGGCAAGTGAAAGTGCGGCCGCACAGGTTTAGCTTTCCCTTATAACGCGGTAGAAGTGCCCCCGCACGCAGCGCAACAAAAAGGCCAGCAAGGGCAGCGCGAAAAGAGCGACGAAAACTTTGAATATACCTTCCTCCCACTTCCCGTCCAGAAGTGCAGCAAAGGCAATAACAACCATCCCAACCAACCCGGCGAATCCCAAAAGGAGGCTCGCAGGCATAACGTGGCGTCTGAAGGCATCGCTCTCCCGCCTCCGCATGATGCGCGTTGTTCGGTCAGTAAAACGATTCACAGATCGCGACAATATTAAACTAGCATAACACATTCAATACCCTGTTTAGGGTATCTGGCGACCTGCGGCACTTTTTTCTTAAATCCCGCGCTCCTCGATGGCGACGTAGTCCCTTTGGGTTGGTCCGGTATAAATCTGCCGGGGCCGATGGATCTTCATTTTGCCGTTGGTGGCCACCTCTCGCCAGTTTGCGATCCAACCAGGCATGCGCCCAATGGCGAACATTACGGGGAACATATCGACCGGAATGCCGATGGCGCGGAGGATGATGCCGCTGTAGAAGTCGACGTTGGGATAAAGCTTGCGCGAAATGAAGTATTCGTCGCTCAGGGCAACCTCTTCGAGGTGTCGGGCAATCCCGAGCAACGGGTCGTTGATGCCCATCGATGTCAGCACTCGCCTCGCTGCCTCTCCCAAAATACGGGCCCGAGGATCGTAGTTCTTGTAAACGCGATGACCAAAACCCATGAGCCGGCGCTCGCCTTTTTTGGCCGCCTCCACCGCTTTTCTGCCATCATCTCCGGATGCGCTGATCTCCTCGAGCATTTCGATGACTGCGGCATTGGCGCCACCATGGAGCGGTCCCCAGAGCGCTCCGACGCCGGCCGAAACGCTGGCAAAAAGATTCGCCCCGCTGGAGGCCACCATGCGCACGGTCGATGTGCTGCAGTTCTGCTCGTGGTCGGCATGAAGCAGGAGGATGAGGTCAAGCGCATCGGTGACTTCCGGCTTGGGATTGTAGTCGTGATACGGCTCGGAAAACATCATATGCAGGAAGTTGGCCGCATAGCGCAAATCCCAGCGGGGGTAAACGAAAGGGAGCCCTCGCTTGGCGCGGTAGGACATGGCCGCCAGAGTTCGCACCTTGGAAATCAGCAGGCAAGCCGCCGCATCGAAGTGCTTAAGTTCCTCCGCGCGATTGTGCGAGGTCATCTCGGGGTAGTAACACCCCAGAGAGTTGAGCATCGCCGACAGGATCGCCATCGGATGGGAGGTGTGCGGAAATCCCTGGAAGAATTGTCCCATGCCTTCATGCACCGACGCGTTGGAGGCGATACGGCCTCGGAATTTCGAAAGCTGCTTTGAATCCGGAAGCTCCCCGTAGATGATCAGGTAGGCTGTCTCCAAGAAAATCGATTCCGCCGCCAGATCCTCGATGCGGTAACCGCGGTGGCGAAGGATTCCTTTTTCGCCGTCGATAAATGTGATATTGCTGATGCACGAGCCCGTGTTGGCGAATCCATCGTCAAAGGTGATGTAGCCGGATTTTTCGCGCAGTTCGCGGACATCGACTGCGCTTTCCTGCTCGGTGCCAGTGATGACTGGCAAATCGACGGTTGTGCCTCCAGGCAATTCAAGTTTCGCAGTTACTTTGTGATCCATAAGACTTTCAGGCGCAAATACGCGTTAGCCTAACCTGCTTGCTGCGGCTCTGCCAAACAAAAGGACCCACCAGCTCCGTAATTTTAAAACTCATCTTCCGAGGAAGTCCGTAGGCATGTTCCGGCGGCAAGGGCCGAAGCTTGGTCGTGCTCGATCAGCGCGGCAGTCGCAGCTCACGATACCAAGAACAGCTGTTCGCCATCCTCAGAAGACCTCTGCCGACGGGCTCGAGTTACGTTAAGTGCTCCTTGCGGCGTATGGGGATCCCATTGATCCGTCCGGGAGAATGTCGCGGCGCCAGACCACGCCGACAAGTTGACCCCCAGCATTGATCACCGGGAGAAAGTCGTGCACCGATATTGCGGCCTGCTCTCTCGCCGCCGCGACCGGCAACTCCGCTGCTAAGGGGGCTAAATCAGTACGCCTGAGGCGCCCCACGCCGAATCCCCCTTCTTGCGCCATCGCCGCGGCAAGGTCGGATGCAAGAACGACCCCCAAGAACCGCAGTTGCGCGTCCACCAAGGGATAGGCGGAAGCCGGTTGTCCCATGGCCATACGCGCAGCCTCCAGCACGGTCATGGCGGGGTTCAGGAGCGGTGGAGGCGGTTCCATGATTTGCGCCACTTTTGTCTCTTCCATGCTTTCTTTGAATGTGGCGTAAGCTGCTTCCTGCTGCGCGCCGAAGAAGACGAACGTCGCGATGAAAAGAAGCATGGGGTTTCCCAGCAATCCCAAGATGCCGAGAAGGATAGCCAAAGCTTGTCCTATGCCAGCGGCGATCCTCGTAGCGCGTGCATGTTTGAGCCTGGTCGCAAGCAACGCGCGCAGAATCCTGCCGCCGTCCATGGGAAACGCAGGGATGAGATTGAAGACGACAAGCATGACATTGACGGCCAGGAGCTTGGTCAGCAGGTTGCCGCGCTGGTCCTCCACGCCTGCCAAATCCCCAAGGTCAAAAAATTTTCCGAGAATGACGTAGAGCCCGAAGGCGATGACCACGTTCACCGCGGGACCCGCCAAAGCGACGACCAGCTCCTGCGAGGGTTTCTCGGGCATGCGCTCGAGTCTTGCCACACCTCCGATCGGTAGCAGGGTGATATCTGGAGTGTGGATTCCGTAGGCGCGCGCAGCCAGAGCGTGACCGAATTCGTGCAGGACAACGCACACGAACAAAAGCAAAATAAAAGTGAGCCCCGCGACTGCGGCGCCCATGCCCCCAGACTGATAATATCCGGATCCCAGCCAGACAAGCAGGAGGAGGAACGTGGCATGTATCCTCACGTCGATGCCCGCGACCCGTGCAATTTGGAACGACCATTTCACGACTGAACCCTTCCGCAGGACTTCTCCGGCGGCAAGGCCAAAGCAGACTGGCGTTTTTTCAGGCTGGTCACGAGGCTTTCCAAGAGGCATTTTTCGCGGCGGTTATGACTTGGGAAATTGCCACAACTCTGGGACTGGTGTTGTTCGCGCTGGTGCAGTTTGTGCGCGAGCGCTGGCCGCTCGACTTGACCGGCTTGGTCGTTTTCTCGTTCCTGCTGTTGCTTTCGATGCTGCCCGGCAAGAGTTCGTTCCCCGAAACAGCGCAACTGTTCAAGGTTTTCGCCAATGCCGCGCCACTGACGGTGGCAGCCATGTTTGTCTTGACCTACGCTCTGGAGCGCACTGGAGCGATCAGCAGAGCGTTGGTCGGTCTGGAGAGCTTAGGACCGCTCGGTCCAAGAGGCCTGCTGCTGGTCATGATGGCGGGCGCAGCCTTTGTGTCCGCCTTCATCAATAACACGCCGGTCGTTGTTGTCGGGTTGCCTGTCGCTATTCACCTGGCCAAGCGCGCCGGGGTTTCAGCCTCCATTTTCTTGATTCCCCTTTCTTATGCGGCGGTCTTCGGTGGATGCTGCACTCTCGTTGGTACGAGCACGAATATCTTAGGCAGCGGACTGCTGGTCGGGGCAGGCCAACCACCTCTAGGCATGTTCGAAGTCGGGGCGGTAGGCTTGCCTCTCGCACTGGTGGGCATCGCCTACACGGTGTGGTTCGCGCCGAAAATCCTTCCCGCCCGCAAGACTCTGACCGAGGACCTCGGCGGCGAGGACGGCATCTCGGAATACGCGGTGGAGGCCACGGTGCAGGGCGGGTCGCCGGCAGTTGGCAAACTGTTGGCGGAAGCCGGGCTCGGACCTCGTTCCGGGATGCGGGTCATCGAAGTCATCAGGGACGGTGAGCCACTCTTCGCCCCCCTTGACGAAATCCGGCTCACCACGGGAGATCAACTTGTCATCGCTGGCGCTCCGAAAGCGGTGGCCGCCATCCTCGCCATGCAGGGGGTGAACCTCAAAGCGGAATCAGGCAAAAGCGGAGAGTACCTTGCCGCGCACGAGGCGCATCTGGCTGAGGCTATTGTCGGGCCTCTTTCCGAGATCAGCGGTCGTAGCCTGCGCGATGTGAACTTCCGCCAGCGTTTCGGTCTGATCGTTCTCGCTGTCCATCGGCGTGGACTCAACCTGAGTCGTGGTTTTGAATCTGTGGCACTGCAAGCCGGCGACACCCTGCTGGTGCTCGGGAGCGATAGCAGCATCAACCAGCTGCGCCGGAGCAGTGATTTGCTTCTCCTCGACCGCACGCGGGTTCCCACCACGGCTCAAAGGGCCGGCACACCGCTCGTTTTGTCCACCTTGGGTGCGGTCATCATTGTCAGCGCGTTCGAGTGGATGCCGATTGAGATTGCCTCGATCATCGGCTGCGTCTTTTTGATGGTCACCGGTGCGCTGAAGCCACGCGAGGCTTATAGTTCGGTGGATTGGTCGCTGATGTTCCTTATTTACACGACACTTGCCTTGGGTATGGCGATGGAGTCCACAGGTGCGGCGAACTACCTGTCGCAGCATCTTGTGGGCGGCGTTGCTAGCCTCGTCGGCGTGGCTTGGAAACCGTTGGCGCTACTTGCCGCTGTCTACGTGATGACGGTTCTCGTCACGGAAGTTCTGTCCAACAACGCCACAGTTGTCATCATGATGCCCATCGCCTTGGGTATCGCTGCTCAGCTGGGGCTCGATCCCCGACCCTATGCGGTTGCCATCATTCTCGGATCCAGCGCAGGTTTTGCCACGCCGATCGGCTACCAGACCAACACCTTTGTTTATTCTGCGGGTGGTTACCGCTTTGGTGACTTTTTCCGCATAGGGCTTCCGCTCAACGTGCTGTACTTCGCCGGGGCGATGCTCATCATCCCTTGGGTTTGGCCTTTCCACCGATAAGAAAAAACCCGCGGAGCACCGCGGATTTTTGAATCAGGCAAAAGAGGCAGACTAGGAGCCTTGCTTCTTGAGAGCAGATGACATCGCGATGAAGTAGGTTCCGGTGAAGATCATGTTGATACCGAAGAGCAGGCCGAGGAGCCATGTGGCGGAACCCGGAAAGCCGCTGAAAACCATCCAGCCAAGCACCAGCGAGACAATGCCGCTGAGCATCATCATCCAGAAGACACCGCCGCCTACAAACCGGAAGGCGCCGATGATTGTGACGATGCCCTGCGCGGCAAAATAAGATGCCAACAGGAGAGTAAGGGTCAGAACGCCTGCGCCGATTTTGAAGACGAGAAGGAGTCCTGTCACAAGAGTAAGAATCGCCCAAAATACAGCGACAGTGCGGTGAGAGGCTCCGCTGCCCTTGCGGCCGATCCCGGCGGCCAGTGCGTAGCCGCCGGCAATGAGCAGCAGTGCGGCGAAGAATTGTTCGACCGCAATGGTCGCAAGCAGCGGAAACGTGATGGCGCAAGCACCGAGAACAATAAGCAGGACTCCTTGAAAGAAGGTCCAGAACGATGATTTTTGATTGGAGGCTGTAGTCATGAAACCCCCAACTTCTCCATGAAAGGCCCCGGAGGAAAGCGCTTTTTTCCGGGGATTCGGGGTTTGTTCATGCTAAGGATAGGAATTTTCTCTGGCGACATGAGTGCGAAAAACCGAAAACACCCCACGACCCAGCGCATAAGCCTGCTGCGTCCGCGCGCCCGCCGTCGCCGCGTGCGTCGTGCGGGTGCCCGCAAACTAACACGTTTGCTTTTCGCCTGCTTTCTCCTCTGGGGCTCGATCGGGGCGTTCTACTTTGCTTGGGCTTGGACCTTCGATCTTCAGCAAGTGGGTCGCATTCCGGAAAGTTCGATGGTCATGGACTGCCATGGCCAAGTGTACACGCGGCTCTCGGGAGAAAATCGGCGCACCGTTCCCCTCTCGCAGATCAGTCCGCTCTTTGTGCGCGCGCTGATCGCCCGAGAGGACTCGCGCTTCTTCAGTCACTTTGGCATCGATCCGCTGGGAATAGCCCGGGCGGGGCTTCGTAATTTGGCAACTGGCAGCGTCCGACAAGGCGGAAGCACGCTCACTCAGCAACTGGCCCGCAACAGTTTCCCGCTCGGAGGTCAGACCATCCATCGAAAAATCTTGGAAGCCGCTCTCGCCGTTCGCATGGAGGCAGTTTTCACCAAAGAGGAAATTCTGACCCACTACATGAACCGCACCTACTTCGGAGCCGGTTTATTCGGCGTGGAAACCGCGAGCCAAGCCTACTTCGGCAAGTCGGCCAAGGATCTCGACCTTCCGGAAGCCGCATTGCTGGCCGGGATCATCCGAAGTCCGAACCGCCTTTCTCCGTTTCGCGACCCGAACGGTGCTCTTGAGCAGCGAAACTTGGTGGTCAAGCAAATGGAAGATGCCGGGGTGATCTCCGCTGCGGAGGCAGCGAAAGCCTGCGGGGAACCACTGCATATCAACGCGGAAAAGCCAGCCCCGCCACAAGAGGATTGGGCAATGGAGCTGCTCTGGAAAGAGCTCGAGCACGTTCTACCCCAGGATGTGCTGGATGCCGCCGGTCTCAAAATATTCACCACGCTTGATGGCAAAATGCAGAGGGCTGCAATCGGCTCGATTGAGGAACAACTGACATCGGTCGAAGATCGTCCCCATTATCCCCATCCCCGAAGAAGGAATATCACCTACGTCGATCCGCAGAGCCGTGGCGGCACGCCCTATTTGCAGGCGGCGGCGATGGCGATCGACAACAAGACCGGCGCACTGCGCGTGCTTGTCGGTGGACGCGGCTTCGCCGAGAGCAAATATAACCGCGCTTTTTTCGCCGAGCGTCAGGTCGGTTCTGCCGTGAAACCCTTCGTTTACGCCACCGCTTTTGCCGAGGGGCTGAGCCCCGATGAACCGATCAGCGATGACCGCCTGCAACCGGGTGAACTCCCGGCGGCTTTTGCCGCATACAATCCTTCCAACAGCGACGAGACTTATCGAGGGTTTCTTCCTGCCAAGGACGGACTGGTTCTCTCGCGAAATACCATGAGCGTGAGGATCGGGAACCGCGCCGGGTTGGATCGGGTCCGCGACTGCATACTCGCCGCCGGGCTGGCTAAAGATGTGCCGCATTTCCCGTCCATATTTCTCGGCTCGTTCAGCGGAACATTGCGAGCGTTGACTACAGCCTATGCCGCACTGGCTAACGACGGTTTAGCGCCGGTTCCGCACATTCTCGCCCGCGTGGAGGATCCGCAGGGGCGTGTCATCTACCGCTATCGGAGCAGCCCGTCCGGACGAATTCTGCCGGCCGCCGCGGCGCGAACCACCGCCTCCGTGCTCAGGGAGACAATGACAAGAGGAACAGCAGCCATCGCCAAGGCCCTTGGCTATCTCGGCAGAGCGGGAGGAAAGACGGGCACGACCAACGACTATCGCGACGCGTGGTTCATCGGCTTCGATGATGAGACCACTTGCGGCGTGTGGGTCGGCTTCGACCAGCCCAAACGAATCGTCGACCGCGGTTATGGGGCGACGCTCGCTTTGCCTATCTGGGTAAAAATCATGAACGCGGAAACACCGCGAAGCTAAGCCTGCGCAATACGTTGCATTTTTGTCAACACCGAGCGGGCGGCGCCGGAATCAATCGCCTCCTGCGCGCGCTGGATGCTCTCCGGCCACCCCCCGGAGAGGCCCGCGATTTGCAGGGCGGCAGCCGCGTTGACGACGACGATCTCGCGGGTTGGGCCACGCTCTTCCCCCGCAAGGATGCGCGTGATACGATGGGCATTCTCTACGGCATTCCCACCCCGCAAATCTTCCACCTTGGCTGCGGGAACGGCCATGGAATCAGGGCTGAGTTCGAATGATCTGGTTCCGCCTCGGGTCGACTCGGTGCACCGTGTGACGCCGAGGGTGGAGATTTCATCCATGACTTTTCCGCCTGCAACTCGACCATGGACGACCCAAGAGCATTCACGCCCCAGAGCGGGGAGAACAGAGGCGTAAAGAGGAAGCAGCGCCTCACTAAAAACGCCCGCCAACTGAAACCGCGGCGACGCTGGGTTAAGCAGAGGTCCGAGCATATTGAACACCGATGCATTGCCACGCCCAGCCAGGATCTTTCGCGCAGCTACCACGGCCTTGAAAGACGGGTGAAAGCGGGGAGCAAATAAAAAAGTGGCACCACCCTCCTCAAGCATTCCGACCAACTTCTCCATGGGAAGATCCCCGGCCACTCCGAGAGCCTCCAGAACATCGGCGCCTCCGCTTTGTGATGTCATGCCCCGATTACCATGCTTCACCACGCGCACCCCGGCGCCAGCAGTAACGAACATCACGGCGGTGGAAATATTGAAAAGTCCGAGCTTGTCGCCTCCCGTGCCGCAGACGTCGATAAATCCATCGATCCCGCCGGGGACGACAAAAGGTTCTGACCTTTGCAGAAAAGTGTCTGCCAAGGCCCGAACTTCGTCCGGAGTTTCCCCCCGGTGGTGCCACGCCTGCAAAAAGTCAGCTTTTTTTTCATCGGAAATAGCGCCGGAAAGAAGTTCACCTGCGATGTCCACAATTTCTCGGTCGCCGAATAATTTGCCGGCTTGGATCTGCTGAAGGCGGTCATCCATCACATGACCTCCTGCAGTCGCCGTGCGACATCTTCGACCGGCCATTGCCCGTCAACTTGCGGCCGGTCAAGATAGCCATACACGAGGGCAGAACCGGCCGCCGGCAGCACTAGGCGGGAGACTTTCCCTAGTTGCCCCATTCCCATGGTCGCGACGCCTTGTTCCGATGTGGCTTGTACAAAAAGCAGCGTGGCCAAATCGGCTGGTCCGAGTAACTGCGTGGCCAGCTTGACGATATCTGCGCCAAGCTTTTTCCCATCCTTGATCATGCGCAGGAGGACACGGGGGTCGGGCGTGGTTCTAAAATTATGGAAAGAAAGAATCTGTTTGATCCCGCGATGCCTGGCCTCCAAGAGGACGTTGTTGAACGCTTTTGCGCTGCGGATTTCCACATCAACCATAGCAGCCAAGGGGAGAAAACGTTGCAGCAAGAATCTCCGGTGCGCCATGGGAACTCCTTTGGCGCCTCCCTCCGCAGGATGACGGGCGGTCAAGAGAATCGGCCGCCTGATTGCGGGCAAAGCCGCCGCTACGGTGCTCTCCTGCGCGGCGAGTTGATCAAGTCGGATCTCCACGTAGTCCACGTCATCGTGCGGAGCCAGCTCCGCCGCCAGGCGCAAACCTCGGACGGTGTGCGCCGTCGCGACCACCGCGCAGCTTGAACCAATTGGCTTTTGCTTCTGTTTCATGCAAAACTACTGTCTAGATATAGGATCACGGTTACCTATGCCACGCTGAACTCACCGCCGAATTGTTTCCATGATCTCCCGAAAGCAGGAACTCTCACTGCAGATAAACCAAGTCGCGGATGGGCTGCTGCTCATCCTCTCCCTTTACATCGGCTATGCGCTGCGTCGCTACCAGATCATAGACTTCGACATTCTTCCGGCGATTCCTCCCATAGAGGATTTTTTCTGGATGTTTCTTGTCATCGGTTTATTCGGGCCCCTTCTCCTCGAGATGCAGGGATTCTACCAGTATCCATTGGAAAAGTCTCTGGCCCGGTCATTCCGTCAAATCGCCTACGCAGGCGTCTGGCTGGGTTTGCTGCTTGGTGCGTGCGTTGTCTTTCTAAGACTGGGCATTCCCAGTCGCTCCGCCTTCCTTTTGTTCATCGCGATTGCACCAATGTGCCTCCTGCTGCGTGAGGCCGTATACCGCGACAATTATCTTCGATCCTTGCGAGGGGGGGCGCAGGGAGAAACGGTCATTCTGGCCGGCGTCCATGACAGCATGGACCAGTTGCTCTCTTCGCTTTCGCCTGTGCAGAGACTTGAGATAGATGTGGTGGCAAGAATTGACCTCCTCTGCCAAGACGTGCAAGACTTGGTTGCGGTGATTCACCAGCACAATGTAGGTCGCGTCATTTTCGCTTTCGGTGCGCAGTCCCCCGCAAACCTGCAAACGGCGATCGCCGCATGCGAAACAGAGGGCATCGAAGCATGGATCGCCGCAAATTTCGTCCGTACTTCTATTGCACGACCGGCTTACGACACGCTTGGCCCGATACCCATGCTGGTCCTGCGCGTCACGCCGGAGTTGTCGTGGGCAATACTTCTCAAAGCAATCATGGATCGTGTCGGATCGTTTTTCGGGCTGCTATTGCTTACGCCATTGTTTGTACTCGTCGCGCTGTCAATCAAGATCACATCGCCCGGCCCTGTCATTTTCAAGCAAAGGCGGGCCGGGCGATACGGAAAACCCTTCACTATGTACAAGTTTCGCTCCATGCGGTTGGGCGCGGAAACCGAGAAGGACGCCTTGCGAGAACTCAACGAAATGAGCGGGCCCGTTTTCAAAGTCGCAGGCGATCCGCGAGTCACTCCGCTCGGCCGCTGGCTTCGCCGCACAAGCATCGACGAGTTTCCCCAATTGCTCAACGTCCTGCTCGGGCAGATGAGTCTGGTGGGGCCACGCCCCCTCCCCCTCTATGAGGTCAATAATTTTGAACTCACGGCCCATCGTCGACGCCTCAGCATGAAACCCGGATTGACCTGCCTATGGCAAATTAGAGGGCGCAATACAGTCAAGGATTTCAATGATTGGGTGAAGCTGGATGTAGAGTATATCGACAACTGGTCTCTTGCTTTGGACTTGCGAATTCTCCTGCGGACCCTGCCGGCGGTTCTCCTCGGCCAAGGCGCGAGGTGATCGTCATTTGTGACAACGAAGAGCAGGCGCATTTATTCTTGGCAACCACCCCTCCGCCTTCGGCCCCGGACAGGCTTGCGAGGAGGTCAAAATCTCTGCCCCCGCTTCCGCGTCTTGCGCTCCGGACGGCTTTCAGCTTCCCCGTACTTGGTGGCTGCGCGCATCGGGCCGCTGGAAAGCTTGATTGCCGCTACGGCTAATCTGCGTGAAATTGCCAGCAAATAATTTGCGCAACGGACCAGAGACGCATTGCATCCGGCGGGGAAATTGTCTACTCTTTGACTGTCGATGGGCTGCGCTTTCTACTGCCTCGAACTTCTCACCGCAAGCGGAGGTTAGGCTTGGGATCAGCGGCTTCTCCTCGGTCATGACAAAACAAATGCCATCAAAAAACTTTGGCGGTTGATCCAAGGCCAGCCGTTCACAATTCTCATCCCACCAATATGAACAAAACGTTAATCGCCCTTGCTCTCCTCGCGACAGCACTTGCAGTCCAGGCTCAGCAGTTGAACACCGATTTCAAAATAACAAAAATTACTCCAGATCTTGTCACGACCGCCGATTACACTTTCAGCTACGGCCCCAAGAATAAAAAAGTCGCGAAGAACAAGGAATTTCTTGAGGTGGAGGTGTCTTTCGATTGGCAGCCAAAAGCCCAAGATCCAGCTTACTTGGATGACCTCACGATCAACTACTACGTACTTCTCAGCAATAAGAGCAAAGAGTATCCTAAGGGAGCGCTTCTAATCGGTTCCGTAACCCACAGCGCCATTCCTCAGGGGAAAGACATGCACTCTGTCGTGTATGTCAGTCCGCGCACTTTAGAGCGTTTTTTTGACGGCAAGGCCCCCACCTCTGCGGCGACTGCTGTTGTGGATGTTGGTGTGACGATCACCAAGCAGGGTGCGACGGTTGCCGAAGGAAGTTGGAAGGGTCGGGGTCAGTGGTGGACCGCTCTCCCTCAGGTGCCTGGCTACGTTCTTAACAAAAACCAAACGCCATTCGCCCCGCTGGCTTGGGATTACTACGAGGCGATCAAATCCGGACCAGCCGGGATGTAACCGCATCCTCCTCGGACATCCTCTGCTATCATGCCCAAGTCCTCCCGCATTGTTGCCGTCAACCTCGGTATGCAGACCGTCACCATGGCGGTCTTTGATGCTCCAGGCGGCGCGCTCCGTCTTTCCTCTTTTGCGGAGGCTGACCTCGTCCCCGATCCGTCCGCTGACAGCAGCAGAGCGGGTCAAATCAAAATCGCCGTCGCCGAGTTGCGTGCGAAGCTGGGATGGAGTAGTGGCCCGGCCGGCTGCGCGATACCCTCGCAGGGCGTCTTCGCCCGATTCGTCAAGATTCCCCTTGTCGAGTCCGACAAGGTTGGCCCGATGCTTTACTTCGAGGCGCAGCAGAATGTTCCCTACCCGATCGAAGAAGTGTCTTGGGGGTACCAAGTGCTGCCAGAAGCGGAATCCGACAAACTTGGCGCGCTGATCATCGCCACCAAACTCGACCAGTTGGAATCGACTGTTGAGGCTTTGACGGGAGCCGGAGTTTCGCCAGAGCTGATCGACACATCCACCACGGCAATCTATAATGCTTTGCGCTACAATTACCCAGATCTCCACGGTTGCACTCTGCTGATCGACATAGGTGCGCGCGCCACAAACCTTCTTTTTGTCGAGGGCGATCGGCTGTTTATCCGCACTTTGCCGGTCGGTGGAAACTCCATCACAGCGGCTCTGCAGCGCAAATTTGATAGTCATTCGCTCTCCGAGCTTGAACAACTGAAGAAGCAGAAGGGGTTCATTCCTCAGCCCGGCGACCACCATGGCGAACACAGTGAGGAGGCGGAGGAGATCGGCAAAATTGCGAGGACGGTCATGACGCGCATCCACAACGAGATCACCCGTTCCATCACTTTCTATCGGACCAATCAGCTCGGCTCAGGACCTGTGCGTGCGCTTTTGGCCGGAGGAGGAGCATCTCTTCCGTACGCCTTGGAATTTTTCAATGAAAAGCTCTCTCTCCCTATTGAGTTTTTCAACGCCTTGCGCCGCGTTTCGCTTTCGCCGACCGTCCAGGAATCCGAGATCCGCGGGGCCGCGCACCGTTTAGGTGAGTGCGTGGGTCTGGCCTCCCGACTTCTCTTAGGCGACGCCGCGCCTCTCCAAATCGAGCTAAAATCCAAAACCCTTGAGGCCGCAGCGCTCGATCGAAAGCGGCGTCCGTTCTTGGTTGCGGCATCGGTGGTCCTCGTTGGATCGCTCTGCTCGCTTGCCCTTTACTTCAGCCACGCGGCTGATCGTGCCCAGATCGCGAGCGACCAGATTGACTCACGACTAAACGCCTTGCGCGGGTTCAAGCAGGAACTTGACACTACGGCCAAGCAGCAGTCCGATGCTTTGCAAGTTTCTGCAGATTTGGTCGCCGCCCCCATGCTGCGGGTGGCATGGGCTGACCTCATAAGCGAGATCAACAAGGTCATGCCCGAAAAAGATATCTGGGTCACCAAGCTTCGCCCTATGATCGGCGATGCGGTCATCGAGCCCGGAGACAAAGGGAGTTCAGGGGCGCCTGGCGATCCTGCAGGTGGGGATGCTGCCGAGCGCCGTGGTCAGTCAGGTGCGGCTTCTCCTGCGGTCACCGCCTTGGTCTTGGAAGGTCTGTACTTGGAAGAGGCTGATGGCGGGCCTGCCATTGTCGATCGTTTTTGCGAAGCCCTCAGCAAATCTTCGCGATTCGCCATAAAGCCCGACACCATCGCCTCCGGCCGGCGTCTCGGTGATCCTCACGATGACCGCCCGCTGCAGGTGCTGCAGGAACGTGCCACGCCGAGCGGAGACGCTTGGGCTTATACCTACAAACTTGTTGTGCCATTAGCCCGCCCCATACCTCTCTAAATGGACTCGCTCAAAAAAAATCCTTTCCTAGCCGGCTTGATCGTAGCGGTTGCCGTCTCCATCGCGGCGTCGGGATATTGGACCTACTCCGCCTTCAGCCGCTTTGCCGAGCAGCAACAATCGCTCGACGGCAAGCGAGGCGAAATCGAAAGCTTGCAGGCCAGCAAGCCATTCCCCGACCAAAACAACGTGCAAGCAGCCAAAGCAGAACTCAAGCGGGCGGAGGAAATACTTGCAGAAAACCGGAAGGCATTCGCTGTCGTTGCGCCATCTATCTCTCCCCAAGCCTTTCAAGATGATCTGCGGGGAAAGGTAAGCGACATCATCAAGCGGGCCCAAGCGAACGGCGTTATGCTGGCGCAGTCTTTTTATCTGGGCTTTGAGGTATTCGAAAAACAACCGCCCGCCGTCGAGGAAGCTCCGTCGCTTGCCGTGGAACTTGAGTCCATTTATGCGGCGGTTGGCAAGTTGGTCGATGCGAGAGTAAAATCCATTGTTTTGGTGGCACGCGAAGTCCCGGGGCAAGCGCAGCAGACGCCGGAAGGTCAGACGGAGAAGCCCGCGCACAAAGGGAAAAACCAATCCGAGCAGACAACTTTTGCCTTGCGCGCTTTCAGCCTTACGTTCACCTCGGACCAAGCTTCGTTCAAAAACGCCTTGAACAGCATCGTGTCTGCCAAGCCACCGATTTTTGTAAGGTTGGTTGCCATTACGAACTCAACTCTTAGTGGACCACCTAAGAGTGGCGAGGCAGTTGCAACGGAGCAGTCTCCCGCCGCAGAAGCAAGTGCGGAGGAGGGCAAGATCAAACCGGTTCTCGGCAGGGAACTTCTGACCATCAACCTCCATTTGGCTGCCGCCTCACCCCAAAAAACCGCACAATGAAAGATCTCAAGCAAAGATATGAGAAATTGCTGGCCATCGCGGCAGGGCTTGCCGCCCTTGGTGTCACGGCCTACGTCCTGATGGGTGCAGCTGATCTTTCGACGAGCATGCAAGAACCCCCAGTCGTCGCTAGCGGGGAAGCTTTTGCCCCAAGTGCGGAACTAAAAAGACTGCAGGACGATACCGAATCGATGGGCGGTTCAGTTGGGTGGTCTGATGGCAAAGCGTCACCCTTTGTCAGCCGCATCTACCTTTTGCGTGAAGGTCGCCTGGTGGACATTTTGGAGAGCGGCAACGACCTTTTCTCAGGAATCCCCAATGCTTGGGTATTGGAGAACAGCTTGGACTACACCGATATGAATTTGCCCAAGAGGGATCCCGATCAAGATGGTTTTACCAATCAGGAAGAGTACGGTGGAAAAACTAATCCCAACGACAAGTCTTCCACGCCGCCAATTTGGACCAAGCTGCGGATGACCGACAGCAAAATTGAGCAGCTACAGATCCTCTTCACCCGTCCGTCGGAAGATGGTGGGGCATGGATCAACTCCACCTCCGGCGGGCAAGACCTAAAAGGCCAGTCAGAGCTCTACACCTTAGGCAGCGATATTTTCGTGAACGAGTTTCAGCCAGGCCTGACCAAACCGAAAAAGGAACCCACCGTTTACAAGCTTGTGCGCGTCGACAAGTCCGAACAGCCCATCCCTGGGATACCCGGAGCGACTAAGGATGTTTATTCTGCCGTCCTCCGCAATAGCGTGGATGATCGCGAGCTTATCCTTGAGCAGGAGAAGCCGCAGACTTCACCCTACTCCAAGGCAACAATTACGGACACGAGGCCAGGTGGTAAGGCTTGGGAAGGGCGAGCTGGGCAAAAGTTTCCGTTGGAGGGGGCTGGAGATTTCATGTTGGTCGATGTATCGCCTGACCAAGCCGTAATCAAAAAGGTCGACTCCAGTGAAAAATTGGAGATACCATTTGAACAGCTTACGAGTCTTTCCGAGCAGACGCAGGAAACGCCTAAGGAATAACATCCGCACCTCCCGTCCAGCATATGCCACGCACCCACTTACGCTCCCTGTTCCTCCTCTCCTTGCTTCTCAGTTGGCAGGGAAATATCTTTGCCGGTAGCGACAATGGAGCGCCTCTATCTGCGGTGGAAGCCACGGCAGAATTCGAGATTGCCAAACGCCAAACATTGGCCGACGACTACGCGCCGCAGGCCGTCCAGAAGGGCACCGCGGCCTTGGCGGAGCGTGACTACGAGACCGCGTACGCCCAGTACAAAGCGGCCGTCGATGCCTTGCCCGACGCCCCCAGCGTTCGGGAACTAAGAACGGTTGCCTTAGACGGCTTTTCCAAGGCCGTCATGGGGTTGGCCGAGCAGCGAATCGCCGAAGGTCGCTGGGCGGATGCCAAGTCGCCCGTTGAGGTCCTGCTCCAGCCACAATACAACCCCAACTACAAGCCCGCCCAGCGCCTGCTCGCGCGCCTCGAGGCGCCAGACTATTTCAACACAACAGTAACCCCCGGCTTCGTCAGCAAGGTTGAACTGGTCAAAAAATTGCTCGTCGAAGCTCAGGGACTCTACGACTCAGGGCGATATGAAGACGCGCTCAAAAAATACGAGGAGGTGCTGCAGAATGACAGGTACAACATCGCCGCACGCCGAGGTATGGAGCAGGTCAACCTTTCGCGTATGCGCGTATCCGATGCAGCCTACAATGATGCCCGGGCAGGAATGATCACGGATGTTGACAAGGGATGGGAGTTGCCAGTTCGCAGGCGCGATGGGGGGCCTTCCTCCGTGATTGAGCAGCCTGTCCTCTCAGCAAAGGGGACACGGTCCATCAACCGCAAGCTCGACGAAATCATTATTCCGAGACTCCAATTCACCGATGCCACAGTTCGCGAGGCGATCGAATATCTCCGCACCCAAACGGTAAAACTGGATACGGGGGCCATCGACGAGGGGGACAAAGGTGTCAACATCGTGCTGAAACTAGACCCATCGGCAGCCTCCCAGACTATTACGATTGATCTCGCTGGCCTGCCCTTGCGCGAGGCATTGGATTATATAACGCGCTTGGCCAATCTTAAGACCAAGGTGGAACCTTACGCCGTGCTCATCGTTCCGATTACAGAGCCCACAGATACCTTGATCACCAAGGAATATCGTGTGCCACCAGGTTTTATCACCGCCCTGCCATCCGGTGGCGCCGGCCAGGCTCCGACTGACGGCACCACGGTAGCTGTGAGCAAAGCCAAGGAGTTTCTCGAGTCCCAAGGCGTGCAATTCCCTCCCGGTGCCAGCGCGAATCTCTTGACCAGCAGCAGCCGGCTTATTGTGCGCAACACCCAAGAGAATCTGGACCTTGTAGATGCCCTGGTCGAGAGCTCGGTCAGTGGCACCCCATCCCAAGTCGAGATCGAATCTAAATTTGTCGAAGTCTCGCAGGATAATCTCAAGGAACTCGGCTTTGACTGGCTGCTGGGTCAGTTCGCTTTTCCTGGGGGATCGGGTGTTTATGGTGGTGGTGGAACCAGCGGCAACCAATTCAACGCGGCGAGCCCACAATCTGGGCAGACCTATTTTCCCCTCAACTATCCGGGGACGCAGGTTCCTGTTGGAGTTAATCCCATTACCGGAGGCAACCGCAGCGGAGGAACGGCGATCACCGCAAACGCGCTCGACGGTCTCCTCTTGGGTAGCCCGGCAGCCGTGCCGACCGCGGGAGTCCTTGCCTTGGCAGGTATATTCACCAATCCGCAGTTTCAAGTGGTCTTGCGCGCCTTAAACCAAAAAAAAGGAATCGACGTGCTTTCGGCTCCAAAAGTGACGACAAAAAGCGGATCTTCTGCCAAGGTGGAAATCGTCCGAGAATTTCGTTACCCTCAGGAATACGATCCGCCGCAAATTCCCCAGACGACTGGCAGCGGAACTCAGCCTGTCACCCCGGCAACCCCGACGTCGTTCCAGATGAAGCCAATCGGGGTGACCCTAGAGGTCGAGCCTACCGTTGGCTCTGACAACTACACCATCGACCTGCGACTGCTGCCTAACGTGACGGAATTCGAGGGTTTTATAAACTACGGCTCGCCGATCCTAAATCAAGGTGTTGTCGTGACGCCAAACATCATCAATTACCCCGTTTTTAGCCAACGCAAAGTAGAGACCTCAGTTAGCGTCTATGATGGGGCGACCGTAGCCTTAGGAGGACTGATTCGAGAGGATGTGCAAAAAGTTACCGATAAAACCCCTCTCTTGGGTGATATCCCCTTGGCTGGCGTGCTCTTTCGCTCGCAGGCCGACAAGCATACCAAGCGTAATCTCATGATTTTTGTCACCGCCAAGTTGATGGATCCTGCCGGCCAGCCTTTGGCTAATGCTACAGTCCTAGAAGAAGTGGGTCAGAGCACGGAGACCGCAGTTCCCGATGTCATGCCCCCTCCGGTCGAACCACCTCTCCCCTGACACCTCCATGATAAAGCTTTTTTGCACGCTCGTCCTCGCCCTCTCATTCCATTCGGCGACGCTCTTTGCGGGCACCGGCGCAGGCGACGGAGCGGCTTCCATCCTTGAGACCGCTGGCGATCGTGAGATCAGCCGACGCCAAGAGAATCTGGTTGTGGCCGAAGAGGCATTGAAGAGCGGCGATGCGGCTCTGCAGCGCAACGACCTTGCCTCCGCCTACGAACAATACAAACGTGCCGTGGAACTTGTTCCGCAAGGATCCGAAACGGCTGGGCTACATGGCCGAGCAGTTTCCCGCTTTTCCTCCACCGCAGTTCGCTACGCAGAATACCTTGTGAGTCAGGGCGACTATGCCAAGGCCGAGTCGGTGGCCCGCGGGGTGCTTGAGCCCGCCTATAATCCGGATTACCGCCCGGCGGCCGTGTTCCTCAGTCGTCTGGAACAGCCGGATTATTTCAACAAGACGATCACACCATCATTTGCACAAGAACGCGAAGAGGTGAGTCAACTTCTCGGCGATGCCAACGGATTCTATGATTCCGGACGCTACGACATGGCCCAAAAACGCTATCAACAAGCTCTAGCTCTGGATAAGGACAACGCCGCAGCTTATCGGGGCCTTGAGCAAGTCGAAGTCGGCAAGCAGCGCTACTACGAATCAGCTTACAATGAGACACGCTCGCGTATGCTTTGGCAGGTGGAAAAAGCATGGGCGCGGCCCAAACAAGTATACAACGACTCGCGTGTCACCGATGGAGCAAACTCCGAGCAAGACAGGCGTGGCACCGAGTTGATGATCGCAAGACTCAACCAGATCATCGTTCCGTCCGTAAACTTTCAAGATGCAACGATTCAAGATGCCATGGCCTTCCTTCGCCAAAAAAGCCGGGAACTGGGTGATACCGACCAGAACAGCCGGGGCATCAACATTCTCCTGAAACTTCCATCGGGATCTGCAGCCCTGCGCGCCACTGGCGACCCTGCTTCAGATCAGGGATCTGCTCCGTCTGCGTTCAATGATCGAATAACGCTGCATCTAAGCAACGTACCGCTTTACGAGGTACTTCGATACATCGCCACACTCTCGGGCCTTAAAGTAAAAGTAGAGCCATTTGCCGTTTCGGTTGTGCCCCTCTCGGAAGTCACCGAAACCTTGGCGGTCAGAGAGTTCAAGGTGCCCCCTGGTTTTATCACGGCAGGGGCTACAGGGGGTGCTGATGCGACGGGACCGCAGGCTGGCTCGGCTGGCGCGGATGCAAACACAGCAAAGCTCGCAAACCGGCAAACCGCAAAGGACTTCCTTGAATCACAAGGTGTACAATTCCCGGTCGGAGCTAGCGCGCGCTTTATTCCCGGAAGCAGTAAACTTGTTGTCCGGAACACCGCCGACAACCTCGACCTGATCGAATCCCTCGTCGACGCGGCCATGGGTGATCAGCCAACCCAAGTGGAAATCGAAGCCAAGTTTGTGGAAGTTTCGCAGAACAACCTCAAGGAGCTTGGCTTCGATTGGAGGCTGGGACCTTTTGCTATCGGTGACTCCGGCGTCTACGGAGCGGGCGGAGATGCGGGCAATGCGGCAGCGGTGCCGTTCATTAACCCCGGGACTGGTGGCGCGATCGGGGGCAGTTCAGTAACGAGTGGACTCCGCTCTGGCAACTCCGCCATTTCTGCGAACAGTCTGGGCGCACTGCTCGGGCAGGGACTTGGCGGTGCGGGTCCGTCACCGGCCATCTTCTCGATCGCCGGCATCTTCACCAATCCGCAATTTCAAGTGGTGATTCGCGCGCTCAACCAGAAAAAAGGCGTCGATTTGATGGCCGCCCCGAAAGTGACGACCAAAAGCGGACAGAAAGCCACGATCACGATCAGTCGCGAGTTTCCCTACCCGCAACAATACGAACCGCCCCAAATCCCGCAGGACAGCTCTGGCGGGAACGTCGTCAATGGTAATGCGGGTGGGAACACAGCGGACCCCGTGGTTACACCCAGCTTCCCAACAGACTTCACGACGCGCGACTTGGGAGTTACCCTTGAAGTGGAACCGCAAATAGGGCCCGATGGATACACAATCGATCTCACTCTCTCTCCTGAAGTTGTCGACTTCGATGGGTTCATCAACTACGGATCCCCTATTTCTGTGCCAAGTCGGACTTTTTTAGGGCAACAAGTAGCACGCGATGCCAATGACTTAATCCTCGGAGTTTTCGACGTCTTCACTCCAACAACCCCGCGAATCTTGACCGAAAACGTCATCAACCAACCTATCTTCAGCAAACGCAAAGTAACAACCAATGTCAGCATCTGGGACGGTCAGACCGTAGTTCTTGGGGGACTCATTCGGGAGGATGTGCAAAAGGTCAGCGATAAGGTGCCGATTTTGGGAGACATCCCGCTGGCCGGAACCCTGTTCCGCTCCCAAGTGGACCAAAAGATCAAGCGAAACTTGATCATTTTCACCACCGCACGATTGATGGATGCTGCAGGGCAACTTTTGAGGCCCCAAGATGATTCGGATCAGGAGGAAATCGTGGATCCTGTCGGCCTACCCAAGGACCTTTCCAAACCTTCGCTAAATCCCAAGAGCTTCAGCAGAAAATAGCGACAGCGTGGAGGCGGGAAACTCCGAATGCTGCACCTCTGTGGGGTGAGACATCCTTCAAACGTTATGACCATCGGCCTGACCGGGGGTATTGCCTGCGGAAAATCCACCTTCGTTCGGGCTCTGTCCGCTTGCCATGGATTTGAACATTTCTCGGCTGACGAGTGCGTGCATCAATTGCTTGCCTCTGATCCTTGCCTCATCAAGGCGGTATCTGACGCCTTCGGCCCGGAGGTCATAGATGCCGGCGGTCACGTGAACCGCCCGGCCCTCCGCGGCATTGTGTTCGTTGATGCGGTCGCCCGCCGCAAGTTGGAGGCGATCCTTCACCCTGTGGTCCGTGGACGATGGCAGACCCAACTCCAAAATTGCCACGCCTCGGGCAGACATTTTCTCGCCGATATTCCCCTGCTTTTCGAAACCGGGTCCGAGCGCTCCTTTGGGCAGATTGTGGTCGTCGCCGCCTCCACGCAGGTCCAGAGGGCCAGACTGGCCACCAGAGGGCTGCAATCAGCCATAGCTGAGGCTATGCTTGCCAGCCAAGCTCCCATCAGGCAAAAGATAGACCAAGCCAGCATCGTGGTATGGAACGATGGCAATGAGTCCTCGCTCCACCGTCAGGCTTCGCTTGCCGCCGAATTGCTTTTCGCAACCTGAGCATGTCAGCTTCAGCCATCACAGACTCTAAAACTGCACCCTTTGCTGCCGCTTTCCCGGCTACGGTTGAGGAGTTAAACGGTTTTTGCCTCTCGATAAACGGCCTGCAAGCGCTCGGCCATTCGGAGTTGTCAGACCTGCTGCAGAAATACCAGCTCCGGGTGCGGCCCGATGGGACCAAGCGCTATCTAATTTTCGACCTTTGCCGGTTCTTGTTGGCGTCTGGGGCGATTATTTCGGCGGAAGGCATGATCGAGGACCTCGGAGATCACTCAATGGTCCGATGGCCCTGCTGGAACTTTGCGCCCGGTCCCGATGACCTTTTTGTTTCGATCAGTTTCGTCCGGGAGTTCGGACTCCAAACAGGCCTGAAAATCACGGGCACCTTGCGCCCCCCCGGGGAACGTGACCGCTACTGCGGGCTCGCGTCCATTTCCATGATCGAGGGAATACCCTCAGAGGAGTGGCAACCGGTTACCCCCTTCGACAAGCTCACTCCGTTGTTTCCGCAAGAGAGAATTCTGCTCGAGGCGGTTAAACAGCCCTCTCTCAGCGCCCGCGCGGTGGATCTGATCGCCCCGCTGGGAAAAGGACAACGCGCACTCATTGTAGCCCCGCCTCGCACCGGAAAAACGATCCTCATGCGCGACATCGCCAAAGCCATTCGCTCTACCTCGCCGTCCGTAAAGTTGATCCTTCTCCTTGTCGATGAACGCCCGGAAGAGGTCACTGATCTGCGTCGCTCGATCGATGCGGACATCTACAGTTCGACTTTCGACGAGTCTCCTGAGCGACACACCCAGCTGGCGGAATTTGTCAGCGAACGAGCCAAACGTCTTGTCGAACTTGGCCACGATGTGGTCATTCTTCTCGACAGCATCACGCGTTTGGCTCGCGGCTACAACAATCTGGAACCCGGTAAAGGGCGCATCATGTCCGGGGGCGTGGATGCCAAGGCCCTCATGAAGCCGAAAAGATTCTTCGGGGCAGCCCGAAATACAGAGGAGGGAGGCAGCTTGACAATCGTTGCCACCGCTCTGGTCGAGACGCAGAGCAGGATGGATGACTTGATCTTCGAGGAATTCAAGGGCACCGGCAACATGGAGGTGCACCTCGATCGGACCATCGCCGACACGCGAGTCTTTCCCGCAATCCATGTCACCAAATCCGCCACCCGGCGCGAAGAGAACCTTTATCATCCGGACGAATTGGCGAGGATCATCGTTTTGCGCAAGCAACTGAACGAGCTGCCTGCCGTCGAGGCCATGGAGGTTCTCCTGCGGAATCTCGAGAAAACAAAGACCAATGCTGAGCTGCTGCTGCGCGGTCTGCGATGAGACATGACCGCCGACATCCACGCGCAAGACCTCGTCGCAGCCGATCTGGGTACGCACATGAATCCGCTCGAGCGGCGGATCGGCTACAAGTTCCGCAACTCCCTGCTCTTGGCGGAAGCGCTCACCCACCCCAGCCTGTCCTTTGAGCGCAAAACATTCCACTTTGATAACCAGCGACTGGAGTTTCTTGGCGATGCGGTTCTGCAACTTGTCGTGACCCATCACCTTTACCGCCTGTTTCCAACCTTCAATGAAGGACAAATGACCAAGCTGCGATCCCGCTTGGTCTCACGAGAGGGCCTGAAGCAACATGCAACTCGTATCGGCCTTGGCGACTATCTCATGCTCGGCCGTGGAGAGGATTCCTCCGCTGGGCGGGAGCGGGCTTCGACACTCGCCGATGCCTTTGAGGCCTTGGTTGGTGCGATCTACCTCGACAGCGATCTTGAAACCGTACGGCGGTTCGTGCTCCGCGTTGCGGGCGACGAGTTGACCGCCCTTCGCAAGGAACCCGCCGAACACAACCCCAAAGGCGAGCTGCAGGAGATTCTCCAGGCCATCTCGCCCCGCAGTGTTATTTACGAGGTTGTCTCGGAAACTGGTCCCGACCACCACAAGGAATTTGTCAGCCGGGCAATGTGGGAAAATAAGGAGATTGGCCGCGGCTGCGGACAAAGCAAAAAGCAAGCGGAGATCAATGCAGCGGCCGAAGCCCTGTTCGGGCGGCGGTGGCAGTCCTGACTCAGGACTGGTATTCCTGCAGCGACTTGACGCCGTAGCCGTCCAACTTGGTCGCTTTGATCGCCCTGGCGCTCATGCGGGCCGCGCGAAGAGTCGTCATGATCGGGATACGACTCGCGACGGCTGCGCTGCGGATCGACACCTCATCTTGCCGGGGCGCTTTACCGTGCGGAGTATTGATAATAAAGTGAATTTCGCCATTTTTGATCAGATCCAGCACATGCGGACGCCCCTCCGAAAGTCGGTAGACCAGTTGTGCCGAGAGTCCAGCCTCCTCCAAAAC
>JBAXCT010000002.1:0-28798 GCA_037141375.1 Chthoniobacterales bacterium
CCTCTGCCTTCCGTTGCTGTTTTTTAGCATGACTGCTCGCTCAGCCGTTGTCTCAACGTCTGCCGGCTCAGTCACGATCTTAAAAAATAACATTCAGTCTACTGGTGCCGAGAACTTGGGCGGGGTTTTGCCGACGGGAACCATTCTGACTACTGGCGGGGACGGGAAGGTGCTGGTTGAGGTTGCCCCCGGCATCACCATCGAACTCCAACCCGAGACGCAAATTACCATCGGCGAGACTATTCCGGACAGAGGTCAGGATGCAGGTGGTAACCCTATCCCGGAGACCTACGTCACTTTGGCGGTGGGAAGTATAACCTGCGACACCAGTGGTGCTGCAACTGGCGAAGGCGGCGCGATGACCACCTCCCTGGTCGTCATGACCCCGCGTGGAACGGTCAGCCCTGCCTCAGCCGGTTCCATGGTTATTTCCTCAACCCACGCCGATCCTAGACTTTCCACCGTCACCGTAGCGGCTCGCTCTGGAGATAAGATGGTAAATACGACAGGGGATCAACAAGTGATCATTCCTGAGGGCTTGGTGGGCGTTTTCCGTCCAGACGGCTTCGACCTCGACTCCATATAGGCTATACTGGCTCCAATGCCGTGCGGGCTGCCTCTGGCAATCGGCTCTGTTCGAGGTTGGGAAATCGCGCGACTGCTCGGTAGGAAGACCAGCCCGCCCCGAGAGTTAACCCCTCAGCCAACAGATTGTTGCTTCCATTAAATTTGACTTACGGCCCTGGCCGATGCTTGAATGATCTCATGGTAAAGATTTCCTTAAACTCTGCGCACATTCCCGCCTGCATTGTTTTGATGGTTGTTACCATGAGCATGTCTGCCCGCTCGGCCGTTCTCACATCGTCCGAAGGCAAGGTTACGATCACCCAAGGTGGCGCTGATTCCGCAGGCGCCCTAAACCAAGGGAAAAATTTGCCCGCGCAAACCATTGTATCTACCGGGGAGGACGGAAAGGCTCTTCTTGGACTGGTGTCTGGAATTACTGCCCAACTTCAACCCGACACGAAATTAGCCATTGGTGACACTGACGTGATCAAAATTAATGGAAATGATATACCTCAGGCTCGCCTTACTCTGGACTTGGGAAGTGTCGTCATCGACACATCGGGAGCGGGGGCACCTGGTGGAGTAATGACTTCAACCTTGGTTGTCATGACAGCGCGTGGTTCGGTGATTCCTTTGACCGCTGGCACCATGGTCATCACCTCGACGGGTTCCGACCCCATGACTGCGACCGTGACTGTGTCGGCTGTCGGCGGTGAAAAATCGTTTACTACAACCGAGGGTGAAGTTGTGGACATTAAGGAAGGCTTCGTGGGCATCTTCCGTCCTGACGGCAATGTTGTGATGAGCATCATGGACTATAACAACTCCCTGCGATCACAGGCCCAACAGCCTGCGCAGCAGAATGTTTTCGTAGATCCCCCTCCCGATCCTGTCAGCCGGTAGCGTCCTGCCTCTTTTATCGGTTGGGTGCAGCGAGGAAGGTTCTTGGCTCTTTGTAAGCTAATCTTCGATAGGTTCCCGCGTTGGCTGTCCGCACAAAGGGGCAGATTTTTGCCAACTCGCAGGTTGCACACTTGGGATTGCGCGCATGGCAGCGGCGGCGTCCGTGCGAGATGAGCAGATGGCTCCAGATCGTCCACGCCTCCTGCGGAAGTACGTTCATTAGATCCTGCTCAATTTTCCCAGGATCCTTATGCTTGGTCAGGCCAAGCCGCTGGCTCAAGCGTGCCACATGCGTGTCGACGACCACCCCCGAGTCGATACCGAAGGCATTGCCGAGGACCACATTGGCTGTCTTGCGTCCTACGCCGGGCAGCAGGGTCAGAGCCGTGAGTTCCCGCGGCACATCTCCCTCGTGCTTCTCTGCGAGTACTTTGGCAGCGGCGCGGATGTTCTTTGCCTTGTTGCGGAAAAAGCCGGTCGAGCGGACCAAGTCCTCCACCTCCTCTTGGCTGGCTGCAGCCATGCGGCGGGCATCGGGAAATTTGGCAAAGAGTGCCGGCGTCACCATGTTGACGCGTTTGTCCGTGCATTGTGCCGAGAGGATGGTCGCAACCAGCAACTGGAAAGCGTCTTGGTGGTCCAGTTCGCAGTGCGCGTCAGGGTAGACCGAGCGCAGTTTTTGCAGGATTTCCGCCGCGCGTCGGGCCCGGGTCATTACTGCGCTGCACCGAGGGCGGCCAGCCTTTCGCGAGCCTGCGACGCATATTTCGAAGCAGGGAATTTTTCCGCCAGTTCCTGGTAGGCGCGCAGCATCTGCACGCGCTGCGTTTTTGCTTTTTCGGGGTCGGTGCCCTGCAGTTCGTTGACCTGTTGCTCCAGAAGTTGTCCAGCCTCCCAAAGTCCGGTCGAGGCCGCCTCCGGCACGCCGTCATAGAAAGCGGATATCTTCACGAAAAGGTCGATGGCCGCGTCGCGCTCGCTTTTGTCCTTCTGGATGTAGCCGCTGAGCAGCATCGCGTCGGCGCGCAGTTGCGACGAGGCATTGGGCGCGCGGATGATCGGCGTGAGCAGGGCGACGGCCTCCTCGCCTTTGCCCTGCTGACGCAATGAGGCGGCGATGCCGTAGTTGGCCTCCAGCACCTTGGGTGACCAAGGGTAGAGCGTCTTGAGCTTTTCGAAGAGTTGCCCCGCGCCGGCAACATCACCTTTTTCCTGCGCGGCGCGTCCGAGACCGAAAAGCGAAATGGCCTGCGCCTCCTGAATGGAGGGCGGAGCTTGCGACGGCGCTTGGCCGGCGGGATTCGGGTAGTCGCCGGCGATCTTCTCGAAAACGGCCCTCGCCTCATCCGTCTTGCCTCCTGCGAGCAGAGCCAGTCCGTAGAGCTCCAGATCTGCCGGTGCATAAAGCTGCGATGCGCTGTAGGCCTTGTTCATCTCCAGGAGCGCCCGCGCCTGATCCGAGTCATTGATGAAGGCAGCGCGCGCGAACATGATGTTGCTTCTGGCCTTCTCCGACGCAGTGGCGGCTAGCTGTTCAAAATACTTTTCCACACCGGTCGCATCGGTGAGACCCGCGCCTGCCTCGAGCTTCTTGGCGGCGAGCAGCGAACGCAGTCCCAGTCCGAGTTCCACGCTGTCGGGGTAGGTGGAGGTCAGTTCCTCGCCGGCGGCGAGGGACGCCCCGACTGACTCTTTCCACTTGGCCTGATCCTCGGGGTTCAGGGCGCTGAAGCGTCCCAGTCTTTCGGCCGCCGTGCGGTGAAGGTCCGCGGTTTTCAGCACCGCCTCCGCGGCTTTCGGGTTGCCTGCATATTTAGCCGCGAACTCACCATAGGCCGCGACCGCCGCCGCGACATTGCCGCGGTTGTTCTCGGTCTGACCGATGCCGTCGAAGGCGAAATAAATTTTTTCATCCTGGGGATATTTCTCAGCGAACTCCCGCATGAGACGCACAACCTCGTCGGCATTTTGGGCTGCGCCCGCGATCTGCGCACGCTGGAAATAAGTGAAGGGTGCTGGCTGGCTATTCGGGAATTTCTCCGCGATCTGCGCGAGCGTGGCCACTCCCTCGTCGTTGCGCCCCAGAGCAAGCTGCGCGGAGGCGGCCCCGTAAAGCGCGCTCGGCGCGAGGGCTCCGTCCGGGTATTTTGCGATGAAGGCGGAGATGAGCGGCAACGCAGCCTCGTTGTCGCCTTTCTGCTGCGTGCCGACAGCGATCCAAAACTCGCCTTCCTCCACCTGTTTAGTCCCCGTGTATTTTGCGACCAGTTCTTTGTAGGCGGCGATGGCCTCATCCCACTTGCCTTGGTCTTTCCGCACGTTGCCGATGCCGAGTTGAGCCACCGCAGCGACGCTGGCGGGAGGGTTTGAGGCGAGAAAATCGCGGTAGGTCTTGAGCGCCCCCTCGAAGTCTCCCTGCTGGGCGCGTGCCGTGGCCTCGCTCACCACGGAAAGTCCGCGCAACGGGCTGTCGGGATAAAGTTCGGCTGCCTCTTTGAAATAGGTCGCGGCCTTCTCCGGATTGCGTACGGCTGCGTCCGGGTGATTGAGAAACATATTGCCCATGGCCACGGGGAGGTTGGCGGCCAGCGGGTCGCTTTTGTACGCGCTTTGGAATGTCTCGTAGCCCGCCGTGGCCTCCGCGTTGGCGTTCTGCAGGGCATAGGTCATGGCGGTAAAGTAGAGATTGCGCTTTTTGTCCTCCCCAGCCGTCATCGGCTGCACCTGCATAAAAACGACCCGCGCCTCGTCGTATTTGCCCTCTTGGAAATAGGATTCCCCGACCTTCTGCAGGGCGGTGGGCGACGGATCTTGGCGGTTGCGCAGTTCTTCGAGTTTGCCCGCGTCACGGCTCGCCTCGCGGTTGACACGGTTGAGCAGCGCGATACGTGCGGCGGGATTGCTCTCGCGCAGCGCGGTTCCGCGCCGCGCCGGCAACGCGTCGATCTTGCGCTGCTGATCGGCGATGACATCCTCATTGGCTTTGACTCCGCGGAAAGCTCGCCGCGCTTCTTCGAGGATCTGCGGCTTCCGTTCGTCCGGCGCGAACGCCGCCTCGCTGAGCAGGATCTCGCCCAGTTGGAATTGTGCGGTGGTCGCCAGAACGGGATCGCTGCCGCTCCGGATGACCTCTTGGAGGAGTCCGGATGACTCATCGTATAATTTGAAGGCGGCATCGCGGTCGGCCGATTCGGCTGACAACATTTTGCTGCCCTCCGTGGCGAGAATGAGGGCGAGGAGATTTTTGCTTTCCACGATCGACGGGCTCGTACCGTTCTTTTGGATATTGGCTTTGAGCCCGGTCTTGGCTGGCTCGTAGTCGCCCAGTTGGAACGACGCGACAGCGCTGCCGTAAGAAGCGGATTCCAGCTCCAAAGACTTCGGATATTTCTGGACGAATTCGTTGAAAGTTTTCACCGCTTCCCGATAGGCCACTTGGCGCGCCGGGTCGCCGGTTTTGAGCGCTGCAGCTTTGGCCGCCAGCGCTTGCGGCCGTAGCAGGGTTGCCAACTCGGTCAGCTCGGCGCCCGCTGGGGGTCCCTCGAAAAACTTGGCCAAGGTATCGAGACTTTTCTGACTCTCTCCGGCTAGCAGGCAGGAAAGCGCGAGTTGCGCCTGAGCGTTCGGCACCACCGGCGATGTCGGGTAATCCCGCAGTACCGCGTCATAGGCTGCGACCGCGGCAGCATAATCGCCTTTCTGGTAAAGGTTGTTGGCCGCATCAAACGCCTGCTGGGGCGTTTGCTGGGCGTGGGCTGCGGAAACAACAAACGCAAGGCCGATGGCTGCAACAATCGTTCGGGGAAAATCGCTCGTCATAGGACTCGACCCTAGCTGCTTTCTCGGGGAAGGGAAAGATCAGGCCGTCGTGCAAAAGCAGTCGGTGGGGATTCCCCAGGATGTATTTTCTCCCTGCGGACGTGCTTTGCAGCCTGTTGCCCGTCGCCTATAGTGTTCGGCGATGAATGAGCTGTCCGTTGCGATGCACGCAGGCGAGGCGGGGGGAGGGTTGCTACCCTCCTCGCGCGCCAACATTGAGAAGTTGCTGGCGGCGGATCCTACCGCCCCGGAGGCGGCGAGCATTGCCGAGTTGGCCGGTGCGGGCAATTGGGAGGAACTCAACAACCGCTTTTTCCGCACGCTGGCCTTCGGTACGGGCGGATTGCGCGGCAAGACGATCGGCGCGGTGGTGACAGCAGCGGAAATGGGATCCCCGCAGCCGATGGGGAGGCCCGAGTTCCCTTGCACCGGGACCAACGCGATGAACTATCTCAACATCAGCCGCGCCACGCAGGGGCTGGTGGCCTATGTCAAAAAATGGGCTGCACGTGAAAGGCTGCCGCACCGCCCGCGGATCTGCATCTGCTACGACACAAGATTTTTCTCACGCGAGTTCGCGGATCTTGCCGCCGAGGTTATCACCGGATCCGGTTGTGATGCCCTGATTTTCGCCGAACCGCGCCCCACCCCGGAACTGAGCTTTGCTGTCCGCCAACGCGCGGCGCAGGCGGGCATCAACATTACGGCGAGCCACAATCCTCCAGCCTACAACGGCTACAAAGTCTACTTCGATGACGGCGGCCAGGTCGTTGAGCCTCATGCCACAGGAATCATCGAGGAGGTCGATGCGGCGGTGTCGGCCCGTCACTCAATGCTTCCTCTTGCGGAGCAGGGGAGGCGCGAGACGCTCGGGCCGGAGATGGACAAGGCCTACCTCGACCGCCTCGAGAGCGTGGTGCTCGACCCGGAGGTCATAGAGCGGGCCCGGGGCCTGAAGATCGTCTATTCGCCCCTGCACGGCGTGGGTGCCTCGATCATCATGCCGCTGCTGCAGCGCCTCGGGCTCGAGGTGACGGCTGTGCCCGAGCAGTTGGTGCCGGACAGCCGTTTTCCCACGGTCAAGTCGCCCAACCCCGAATACGCGGAAGCTCTGACCATGGCGCTGCTGCTGGCCGACCGTATCGGCGCCGATCTCGTCATGGCCACCGACCCCGACGATGACCGCATGGGGGTGGCGGTGCGCGGTCGCGAGGGCCGCATGCAACTGCTGACCGGCAACCAGATCGGATCGATGCTCGCGTTTTACCGCGCGCAGCGGATGTTCGAGCTGGGCATACTCACCGAAGCGAATAAATCGCGCGGCGTTATCATCAAGACTTATGTCACCACCGACCTGCAGAAAGCGGTGGCCGAGCACTTCGGCCTGCGCTGCGTCGAGACGTTGACCGGGTTCAAATACAACGCGGCCAAGCTCCGCCAATACGAGGAGGGTATCCCGGCCGGGCTCCGCGCCGACTACCCGCACCTAGGGGAGGACAAGACGCGCAGCCTGCGGCTCGAGCACTCGTCGTTCCTCGTCATGGGCGGCGAGGAAAGCTATGGCTACACGCTCGCTGATTTCGCCCGCGACAAGGACGCCAATGCGGCGGTCGCGGCCTTCTCCGAGGTTGTGGCTTACGCCCGCTCACGTGGGATGACCGCGGTGGAGTATCTCGACGAGATCTTCGCCGTGCTCGGGGTACACCTCGAACGGGGCGAATCGCTCGTCTTCGAGGGTGCGGAGGGCGCGGCGACGATCGCCAAGCTCGCCTCGTCCTACGCGCAAAATCCCCCCGCAGAGATGGATGGTTCGGCTGTGGTGAAAATGGAGAATTTTGCGGTGGATGTTGTCCATGATGTCGAGGGAGAGCGCATCCCCTCGGAGGCTATGATCATCTTTACGATGGCGGATGGTCGCCGATGTGCCGTGCGTCCGAGCGGCACCGAGCCGAAGATCAAATACTATATTTTCGGCGTGGAGAAACCTGCTGCAGGCACGAAATTTTCCGTGGAAGGGGTTGCCGCTGGGCGAGTGCGCGTCCAAGCCTCCATCGACCACCTCTGGGATTGGCTGCATGCCGATGCCTTGCGCCGGGCTGCCGTCTAGGCAGATTCTCGTGGCGATGAAAAGTTTCCTGCAATTCCTGCTCTTTGTTTTGCTCATCACGCTGGTGCTGGCCGGACTCTATGCTTGGAAGAGCGGGCATCTTGTTGCCCCGGCATCGCCAAACTCTGCCCCGGCGGTTGCGGAATTGCCTCCGTCGGCCCCCGCGCTGAAGTCCTCGCATATTCCCGGCCTGGCCGGACTCGATGAGGAACTGGGCCGAGTGGCCGAGGCTGTGATTCCCTCAGTGGTCAGCATCAATGTGCTCAAGGGTGCGGCGGTCGATCCGCGCGAGGCGCTGCTCATGCAGTATTTCGGGCTCGGGCGGCGGCCTCCTACCGCAGAGACAGGTTCCGGGGCGATCGTCTCCGCGCAAGGGCATATCGTGACCAACGTGCATGTCATCGACAATGCATCGGAGGTCAGCGTCACGCTCAGCGACGGTCAACGCGTGCCGGGCAAGGTGCTGGGGGTGGACCCTCTCACCGACATCGCCATCCTGCAGATTGATGTCAAGGGACTCAAACCCCTGACCTTTGCCGATTCGGAAAAAGTGCATGTCGGCCAACTGGTCTTCGCCGTCGGTGCGCCCTACGGCTTGCAGGAGTCTGTGACCATGGGGATCATCAGCGCGCGCGACCGCCTCATCTCGAGCGAGACGTCCAACGAATTTTTCCAGACCGACGCGCCGATCAATCCGGGCAATTCCGGAGGCCCGCTCATCAATATCCACGGCGAGATCGTCGCCATCAACAACAGCATCAAGACGGAGAGCGGGGGAAGCCAGGGCCTCGCGTTTTCCATCCCCTCGAACACAGTGCGCCGTGTGCTCGAGCAAATTCTTCAGCACGGTCGCGTGCTGCGTCCCTATCTCGGGGTCGTCATGCTTCCACTTGATGCCAATCTCGCACAACAGCTCGGTCTACCCCATTCACGCGGAGCTTTGATTGATGCGGTGTTTGCCGATTCGCCAGCCGCAGTCGCCGGCATCCGACGGGGCGATTTCGTGATCAAGTTCGATGGTCAGGAGATCCGAGGTTTCAGCGATCTGCGTAAGCGGGTGGCGGAGGCCGGGGTCAACCAGAAGGTCACTCTCGATGTCTTGCGTGAAGGACAGGTGGTGCGCATTCCGGTCATGATTGTGGAACAAGGTCAACCCGTGCCACCGGCCACATCATCCGCCCCGGCGTTTGCACCGCCACCATCAGGAGTCCCTGGGCCGGCGGGCACCGCGCTTTCTGGTGTCGCTGTGGGACCTCTCACCCCGGAACTGATTGCCCAGCGCCGCCTGCCCCAGAATATCGAGGGCGTCATGGTGCAATCCATCGCCCCGGGCAGCCCGGCCCAAGGCGTCCTGCAACCCGGTGATGCCATCGAGCGGATCAATGACACAGCGATCACCAGCCCGCAGGATTATGCCTCGGCGGCCGGCGCGCTTGCGCCCGGTGAACGGGCCATTCTTTTGCTCGCCCGCGGGCGAGTCCGCTCTTTCGAGGTGGTCGGCCCCTGAGCGCTTCCCTACACTCGGCCATCGTTGACTTGCGCGCCCTGTGGCCTTCATGCTCATGCTCTGATGAAATCTCCCTTGGGTTTGACCTTCTTGGTGGCAGCCAGCCTGTTGGGTGCGGCGGCCGTGGCCCAGTTGGTGGCCGTGCTCATTTATTTTGGACCCAGTCTCAGGCAGAGTTACACTCCCGTTCCGCCGCAACCGGTCGCGACGCCTGTGCCAGCATCCACACCGGCACCCGCAGCGGCCCCGACTCCTGATCTCTCCGTCGCGGAGAAAACCACGCAGGACGCGAGAGTTGCCGACCTGACCAAGGAAGCGGACAAACTCGAGGGCGGAAGCTCGCCGGGGGCCGCTCTCGTTCCTCTGGAGGAAGCTCTCGGCGTCCAGCCCCGAAACGCTGAAATCCTCGCGCGGGTGGCCAGCCTTTACGAACGCCTCGGGCAAGCCGAGTTGGCCCAGTCGGCGTGGAAGAAGCTCGTGGATCTCGGGGCCGAGGCGGGGCGTCTTTTTGACGTGGCGGAAGTCAGGCTCAATCTGCTTCGTGCCCCCGGTACCGGGGAAAATCCGAACGAACTCCGCGACCAGATGGGGTTGCAACCCGGTTCCTCGCTCGGCGTGGTCGATCTGAAAATATCCGATGGACCAGATGCCAAAAACCCGATCAAGGACCTTCGCCTCGCGGTCAAGGCCCGACCGGGCGAGCAGATTGATGCACGCGATGTCCGCATCAATGTGACTTTTTACGAAATGCTCAACGGCGAGATTGTGCCGACCATGAGCCGTGTGCAGTCCATGTGGTATACTCCGCCTGTCGATTGGAAGAGCGACGGCATCGAGATTCTCGAAGTGAAATACGAGGTGCCTCGCATCGGGCCGGACGGAGGGCCGCCCCCGCAATATTACGGCTACATGGTCAACATTTACCATCAGGGGCAACTGCAGGAGACTCGTGCCGATCCCGAAGACCTCCAGGAGCATTTTCCCCCGCCGCTCAACGAGTTGCCCGCCGGCCGGGAAGACGCAGGCGCGGTGCGATGAAGATTCTGCTCGTGGACGACGAGCCTGGCGTTCTCGATGCGTGGCGCGAGTTGCTCGGGGAGAAGGACGGCTGCGAGGTGAGTGTGGCCTCGAATGGAGGAGGGGCTCTGCTCGCCGCGAGGGCTTGGGAGGGAGGACCTGATGTTCTGGTTTCCGACGTGGTGATGAAGCCGATGGACGGATTCGCCCTGCGCGACCGGTTGGTCGCGGAGTTTCCGGGGATGCGCACGATTTTTGTCAGCGCTTACGACCTCTCCGCCCAAGCGGATCGCTTGGCTGGTGCCGTCTTGCTGGCGAAACCGGTGGATTTTGACCAACTGGTCGCCATGCTCGGTCTGGTCGGGGCGCTTCCGGCGGTCGGTTCGTCGCTCGGCCCTTATTTTATCCAGGAATTTGTGGGCAAGCGCGGCACGATGTCGGAGTTCCTCGCCTGGCAGCAGAGCATGTCCCGGCATGTCGTGCTCCACGCTCTGGACGGGACCAAGGCTGGCGACCCTTTGCTGGTCGAGGCCTTTCTCGCGGACGCCAGAGCGAAAGCCGCCGTCTCCCACCCGTATCTGCTCGGCGTGCACGAAGCCGGAGAGGTTGGCGGACATTATTTTTACACATCAGACTACGTGCCGGGGTTCAACCTCGAGTCGTACGCTGCGGCCGGCCATCAGCTGGAGGACCGCGTGTTGCTCTCCGCCCTGCGCACTGCGGGCGATGTCTCCGCGTATTTTCGTCAGCACGGTCTGGTTCGCGCTGAGATTCGTCCTGCTGATCTGCTGCTCGATGGTTCCATGCGTCCGCGCTTGTCCAATGTCGCAGTCGCTGCTGCCCCCGCTCCCGATGAGGCTGCCGAAGTGAAAAATTTCACGGAGGTTATCGGCCGGGTGGCGATGCCCGGCGGTGCGGCGGCCACCGTGGCGGCGGCGCTGGCGGATGGAGCGCGTGATTGGGCCGCGGTCCTTCCGCTCGTCGCGGCGGCCAAACCGGCGGCTGCGCCCAAAGATGCCGCCAGGCTCACCGCGCGGGCCGAGAAATCCAAGCAACTCATCGCGGACGCGAAGCAGCGCCAGAAGAGGCGTCTCGTCATTACTGCCGCACTTTCATTTGTCCTCCTCGCCGTCGCTCTTTTGGCGCTCTATCGTTTCCTCGGCGGTGGCGTCCGCACGGTATTCACCACGATGGTTAAGGTTCCTGCTGGGGAGTTTATCTACCAAAACGGCGAGAAGGCTACATTGCCCTCCTTTTGGATCGACGAGCACGAGGTTTCGATCGCCGATTACAGAGAGTTTCTGGATTTTCTCGAGGCTCATCCGGACGAAGCGCTGAAATTCGACCACCCCGAAATGCCGAAGGGCAAGTCGCACGTTCCGCTCGATTGGGCGGACAAAAAGGAACTCGATCCGCCAGCCTGGGGCTACTACCGCAGCGCGCAGACGGGGATGTACAAGAAATTGTTTCCGCTCACCGTCGACTCGCCGGTTTTCAACGTGGATTGGTTCGATGCCTACGCTTATGCCAAGTGGAAAGGTCGGCGTCTGCCGACCGAGAAGGAGTGGGAAAAAGCGGCGCGCGGGACCGATGGGCGCAAATATCCTTGGGGGGTAGAGGAGGATGACAAGCGTGTGAACAGCGGAAAAGATTTCAAGACCAACCCCAGCGAAGGCGGCGAGGTCGACGGCTACAAACGGTGGTCACCGGTCAACGAACCCAAGGGCGACACAAGTCCCTCCGGCGTCCACAACATGGCGGGCAACGTCTCTGAGTGGACGGAGACCATGGCGCCTTCCGAGGATGGCCTGGGCGGCGATGTTCCGGTGGTCCGTGGCGGCAACTGGAGCAACCCAGAATACAACGTGACGCGCCGCCGCACGATCCTCGACCGCCTGCAGGCGGCTGATACACTGGGTTTCCGCACTGCGTCCGACACCCCGCCAAAATGAAGTCTCCGCTGCTCTGCCTGCCTTTCGTCCCGCGTTTTCTGCTCGCCGTTTTCTTGCTGGTGGCCGCAGCAGGTCTCGCGACGGCGCAGGTGAATATCACCATCGGTTTCAAGCGCAAGCTTTACGTCGTTTATGAACCGATTCTCGCTACGGTGACGATCGACAACCTCAGCGGTCGCCCGTTGCTCTTGGAGAATAACGGACGGCAACGTTGGTTCGGCTTCACGATCGAGGCCGCCGACGGACGCCTCATTCCGCCCAACAACCCGGACTACGAACTCTCTCCGGCGGCGATCGCTCCGGGAGAAAAGTTATCCCGTACAGTCAACCTTACCCCGCTCTTCCCTCTGCAGGAGTTTGGTGCTTACCGCATCAAGGCGACAGTTTATGCAGAATCTTTCGGGCGTTATTTCAGCTCCGCTCCGCTGCCGATCGAAATCACCGAGGGTCATCAGATCTGGCAGGAGGTGGTGGGCGTGCCGGGCAACGAGGGAAAACCTGAATTGCGCACCATCACCCTGCTCTCGCACAAGCTTTCGCGCAGCACGCGGCTTTACGCGCGCATCGAGGACAAGGACAACGGAAAAATTTATGCCATGCATCAGCTGGGACCTTACCTGACCTTCGGGCGGCCTGATGTGATGCTCGACGCGCGCAATGAGGTCCACATTTTGCAAAACAGCGCCCCCAAGGAGTTCGTCTACACTCACCTCGGTTTGCAGGGTGAAGTCCTTGCCCAGCAAGCTTATCTGGAAGCCGGGTCACGTCCCTCACTGGTCAAGGGGAGCACTGGTGAAGTGAAGGTGGTCGGGGGACGCCCCTACACGCCAGGGGAGCAGCAGGTCGAGGAACAGGTCGCCGACAAGGTGGGGGACCGCCCTGTGCCCATGCCCGGCTCCTGAGCCGAAAAGCCTTGCGTCTTCGCCGGGTGGTCGGTAGTTTCCCCGACCCTTCAACCTTTTAGAAATGGCTGCATCCAAAAAGAAAATTTCCAATAAGCCCGCGAAAAAAACGTCGGCCGCCAGTAAACCGGCCGCCAAAAAATCCGCGGCCAAGAAATCGCCGGCACCCAAGACAGCGGCCAAATCGCCGATTGGGGTCAAAACAACAACCGCCAAGAAAACTGTGGTTGCACCTGCACCCAAATCACGTGCGACCAAAGCACAGCTGGTCGGCACGCGCGATCTCCTCGCTTACGGACAGCCGGTTGATAAGTCCCGCCGCCTCAATCCGTGGCTCAAGCAGCAGCAAATTCGGTTGCTCGCCCTCAAGGACACGCTGCTCGATTCCATGGCCGGGGTGGCCCGCGACAACCTGCGCTCGCACGACGCCCACGAAGTCTCAGCACACGGCCTGCATCAGGCGGACGCTGGTAGCGATTCCTACGATCGCGATTTCGCGCTCAATCTTCTCTCGCAAGAGCAGGATGCACTTTTCGAGATCGACGAGGCCCTCAAGCGTATTTCCCTTGGCAGTTACGGCGTCTGCGAGATGAGCAACAAGCCCATCCCCAAGGCCCGTCTCGAAGCCCGTCCCTTCGCTCGCTTCACGGTTGAATACCAGAACGAGATCGAGCGCAAAAACCGTTTTTCACGCATCCGCCAACCCATCGCGCGGCTCTTCGACACCGTCGATGAGGAAGGATCGGATGACTCGGAGGAGGAATCCTCCGCAGAAAGCAAGGAGTAGAACGACATGGCCCAGGAAATCATCACCCTCGAATGCACCGAGGCGGTCGCCGAAGGTAAACCGGTGTCCCGCTACATGAGCAAACGGAACAAGAAAAGCCCCCGCACGCCGGGCCGGCTCGAGAAAAAGAAATACAACCCGCATCTCCGCCGGCACACCCTGCACCGCGAAACCAAATAACGCATCATGCAACCGAAAACACCCAAGCGTCGCGCGGCCATGCGCCGTGCCAACCGATCCATGCCGCGCCGTCGTATCGACCTGACGGTGGAGGCCATCGACTACAAAAACCCCGAAGTGCTTCGTCGCTTCATCACCGAAAGCGGCAAGATTCTTCCGCGTCGGCTGACCGGTGTGCCGGCCCATCTGCACCGCCGCATCACCAACGCAATCAAACGCGCCCGCGCGGTTTTGTTGCTCCGCTAGTTTCCTTCGGCTTGGGCTCATCCGGCGTCGGCTTCGGTTCGGCGCCGCCCTTGGGCAGCATGCGCGGACGCCATTTCGGCTCGCTCATTCTGCCATCGGAAACATATTCAAAGAGCTTGCTTACGGGGTAGAGCAGCAAGCCCGGAACGCCTTTCGCGTTCACCCTCACCCCGAAGTCCATGCGGTCTTCGAGAAAAAACAGCGCCCCTTGGCCGAGCATGGCGAAGCCCTGCCCTTGCACGTCCAGGTTGTCGGTGCGGATTTCGGCGTTCGCCACGCGGAAGTCGCAAGTCGCTTTGCGGGAAGTTTGGTAGCCAGCTCCCGGCACAACGGAGTCGAGCAGCAAGGAGAGTGGTCCGAGCACCGGAATGGCGAAGACGTTGCCGTTTTCAACCAGCAGATTGCCCTGGCCGCGCATACGCTCCGCCTTGCCCGGCACAAAAGTGAATTTGTAGCGTCCGCTGACCACGCCCTTCGAATCCTTGTAGTCGAAGTAGAGCCGCGTGAGCGTCTCGAAGTTGACCTTGTCCAAATCGATCGACATTTGCTGCGGCGCTTCAGCCTGGCCGGTGATGATGTTCGCGCTGATCCGGGCTTGGCCGCCGAAGAGCTTTGCCGCCGGTGCATCCAACTCGATGCGGCGACCCTTGAAGCGCAGGGTGCCGCGCGCCGCGCCGAAGTTCAGCGTGCGCTCCAGCAGATCGTAGTCGAGTCCCTGCGGGATGGTGAAATCGGCGGTCAACTGCGTCAGACCGGGATCCTTGAGCCCGATCACTCCGTTGACCGTCACATCCGGCGTCCCTTTGAAGCGGTAGGGTATGGTTTCCTTCGCCACTTTCGGGTCGGCCCATTGCAACACATCGAATGGATTCATCGTGCTGTGTATTCCCTCCAATCGCACCTGCTGATGCGCGAAGTCGAAGATAAAAGCACCGGAACCAGTCCCCTCCGGCCGGGTGACGCTGACCGCACTGAACGTCAATTCGCGGTCCTTGTAAGCAAGTTGCGCGCTCCCGCTCTCCATGGTCGAACCGTGAATGGAGGTGCGGCCGAGTTTGATCATGCCGGTGGCGGACATGTTGGCGATGTCGAGTTTGCTGCCGCGCGCCTCGAAGACGATGTGCGGGGATTCAAGGAATGCGAGTTCCATCTTGCCGATGGATTCGCGTGCTTTTTCGCCGAGCAGCGTAACGAGAGGCGTGGGATCGGCGCGACAGTCCAGCTTGACCCGGGCCTCGTCGGGTCGAACCATCACATCGGCACGGATGTCACCCTCCTGCAGGCGGATGGTGACGTCATCGGCGAAAAACTCCCCGGCATTGCGCCAGGAGAAACCGCCGTCCAACCCGGCGAATTTCAGCCCGCGCAGGGTGAAGGGACCGGCCTCTGCTGTGCCGAGAATGCGGATTTTGCGCGGCTCTCCCTCCGAGGTCTCCAAGGTGGCCCGCACCACCGGGGATTTGGAAAACACCAGGCTGCCCCACTCTTTTTCGGATCCGAACTCCTTCACCCATGCCACCGGATCGAGGTTCGACTCCAAAGATGCCTGGACCGCGCCGGTGGCGGTTTCCCAGCTCCCCGAAACATTGACCATGCCACCTTTTTTGTCGCGCGCGGAAAAATTTTGCACATCGAGCAGTCCGCTGTTGAGTGAGGCTTCAAGGCGGAGATCGCGCAAGCTCAGCGTCTTGTAGGCCGCTTCCGCGGCGGTGAACCGGATGATCGGTATGTGCCAGCTTTCCGGGCGGCCGGCATCGACGCTGAACTCGAGATCAAGCCGAGGCGGGCTTGGTCCGAAATCCAGCGACTCGATGATCTCGATGCCTCGAGCTAGCTCGGCAGGTGCCATCGTTGCTGTCGAGGTCTTGGTCCCGCTCCGTCCGAGGGCCACCTGACCTGATGCCGTTACATCGATGCCCTGCAGGTTAAATTTGGCCAGCGGCACACTCACGATTCCGTTTACGAGCACCAATCTTGCTCGCGCTTTGGTGAGGCGCAGCGATCTGATCACCCCGTCCGCGCTGGTCATCGGCAGATAGAGTTGCGCTCCCTGCAACTCCAGTGCGGTGAGTTCGACCGCCCCGCGCAGAAGTTTGCCCCAGTTGAGAGCAATGGATGCATGGTCGACCGCCACCTCGCCGTTAGTCGGCAGGCCGCTCGCGCTGAGTCGCACTTTGTCCAGCACCGCTCCCTGCATCATGCTGAGGCGCATGCGGGAAAAAGACAGTTCGAGCCCCTCCTTCTTCGCGGCCTCGATGAGCGGGGGATAGCAGAAGGGCGGCACCCCGGCGAACTCGAGCCAAAGGATGGCCGCAGGCAGCATCGCAAAAAGTAAAATCTGCACGCTGCGCAGGGCGGCTTTCAGCGTGTGGTGCGTGTAGATTCGCCAAGACATGTCATGACGAGGGTAGCAGCGCGGGGCAGCCTTGTCAGGCGCGCCGCGGGAACAAAAGACGGAGGCTGTTGAGCACCACGACCACGGTACTTCCCTCGTGGGCCGCCACGCCGAGCGCCAGCGGCAGGGGAAAAAGAAAGGTTGCCGTCACCATGATTGCGACGGTGCCGAGTGCGACCGCCATGTTCTGGTGGATGATCCGGCGCGCTTTGACGCTGAGATCCAGGGCGAGAACGAAATTTTCCAGACGGTCGTTCATCAGCACCACCTCGGCCTGCTCGAGTGCGGCGTCCGATCCCCGCGCCCCCATGGCCACACCTATGTCAGCCGCAGCCAGACAGGGTGCATCGTTCACACCATCGCCGACCATGGCCACGCGCTTGCGACCTCCCTCCTTGAGTTCCTCCACGGCGCGCACCTTGTCTTGCGGCAGAAGCCCCGCGCGCACCTCGTCCACTCCTGCGGCTTTTCCCATCACCTTGGCAGGGCCATCGCGGTCGCCGGTCAGCATGACCGTGCGCAGGCCGCGCGCCCGCAATTGGCCGAGGAGCTTCGCGCTTTCCGGTCGCATTTCGTCACGGAAGTGCAGGCATCCAACCGCGCCGTCTCCCGCCACCCAGACCTCGGCGGCGTCTGCTTCGTGTGGAAGTTCGGGCAGCAATAATCCGGTCTCCATGGCGACAAATGCGCGGCTGCCGAGCGCGCAGCGCTTCTTCCCGATCAGGGCCCGCACCCCGCGTCCGGGGATGGTCTCATGCTGCTCCGCCTCGGCGCCGCCTGTTCCGCGCTGCAGCGCGAGCCGCCGGATGGCCCGCGAGAGCGGGTGAGCCGAGTGGCGCGCCAAGGAGTGCGCCACCTGCAGCAATCGCTCCTCCTTCCCTTCCACCAGATCGATGCCCGCCAGAACGAGTTGTCCCGAGGTGAGGGTGCCTGTCTTGTCGAGGGCAACGACATCGACCAGCGCGAGGTTTTCAATCGGCGCGCCGCCCCGGAAAAGAACTCCGCGGCGCGCGCCGGCGGCAATGGCCGAGAGGATCCCCGAAGGGACGGAAAGAACGAGGGCACAGGGAGAGGCGACGACGAGCAATGTCATCGACCGGTAGAACGCACTACGCATGTCCTGCGACCCGGCAAAAGGCGGCAGTTCGTAGACAAGCCACCAGACAAAGAACATCACGGTGCAAGCGGTGAGAATCGTCCATGTGTAAGACGTGCCGAAGCGGTCCGTGAAGCTCTGCGAGGGAGCGCGCAGCGACTGCGCTTCGCGGATCAGGCGGATGATGCGCTGCAGCGAACTCTCCGCCGCCGGGCGCAGCACCGTGCCCTCGATCACGCCCCCGAGGTTCATTGTTCCGGCCAGAGCGGTGTCGCCCGGACTCTTCGGCACCGGGACAGCTTCGCCGGTGAGGTTGGACTCGTCACACTCCGAGTGGCCGCGCGCCACGGTGAGATCGACGGGAATTTGCTGTCCGGCCGTAACCCTTACCATCATGCCGGTGGCCAGTTCCTCGACGGGAACCTCCGTTTCCTCTCCGCCGTCGATGACCAGGGCGGTTTTTGGTGCGCCGCGGAGCAGAGCGCCGATCTCGCGTCGGGTGCGTCCCATCGCGTAGTGCTCCATCGCGCCGGAGGCCGAGAAAAGAAAAAGCAGGAGCGCGCCTTCCCGCCATGCGCCGACCGCCGCCGCGCCCCCGGCCACGGCGAGCATGAGGAAGTGGATGTCCAACTGCCCGTGTTTGAGTCTCTCCCATGCGTCGCCCGCCGCATCCCAACCACCGCAAAGATAGGCTGCGAGGTAGGCGGCAAGGGGCGCCCAAGCAGGCGCATGGGCCAGATCCATGGCCCATCCAGCGAGGCCGAATAATGCACAACCCGCGGCCAAAGCAGCCATGGGCTTCCACTCCTCCTCGCCATGCTCCTCGATCGTGCCTTGTTGGCGCGGGGCGTAGGCGGGCCAGACGAGCTTCACCCATTGCCAGAGCGAGATGGCCGTGACACATGTTGCTTTGCGCACGAGCGTGGTCCCAAGTTTTTCCGAGACGAGAATGCGGGCGGCGCCCGGCATGGTTTCCGGACGTGCGCCGCAGACCGCGCAACCTTCCTGCTTGTAATGAGGACAAGGCTCGTGGCTGACCAGCATGGCCTCGGTCACGAGGCTGGCCAGATATCCATCGCTGTCCCTGCCGAGGGTTGCGATGGAAAGTCGCCGGCTGGCCGGGTTGAAAGCAACGGCCTCCAAGCGAGATTCCTTCTGCAGCAACTGCGCCAAACGCGCGACCGGGCATGACGTGTGTTCTTCCCCGGCGCGCGCCACGCCGCAGGGCGGCACCAATGTTTGGGCTGCACAACAACCGCTCATAAAATCATTTCCCCGGCCGGCACCATGCCGCCGACCGCTCTCGATGCGTTTTTCACGCGGAGGCTTCCTCCACGGGATTGGAGAGCGTGCCGATGCCTTCGATTTCCACCTCAACCCTGTCGCCTGCTTGCAGCCAGACGGGAGGCTTTCTGGCCATGCCGACGCCGTGCGGCGTGCCGGTGAGGATCACGCTGCCGGCCGCCAGCGTCATGTCCGCGCTGAGGAATGCGACGAGCGAGGGGATGTCGAAAATCATTTGCGAGGTACTGCTCTGTTGCGTCACCTCCCCATTGAGCCTCGCGCAGATGCGCAGGTTGGCGTGGTCCGGTAAATCGTCGGGGGTGACCACCCATGGACCGAGGGGACAAAATGTGTCGAAAGATTTGGCCCGCGACCATTGGCCGCCCGAACGCCGCCGTTGCCAGTCGCGCGCACTCACATCGTTGGCGCAGCTGAAGCCAGCGATGAATTCCATCGCATTCTCCTTCGAGGCATTGCGGCAGTCGCGGCCCAGCACCACAGCCAACTCGGCCTCGGCATCCACTTCGTCGCTGCGCAGTCGCCGGGGCAGGAGGATCGGCTCGTCCGGCGCGGCGACCGAACGCGGATTCTTGAAGAAGAGCACCGGGTATTCCGGAATCGGTGCGCCCGTCTCTGCCGCATGGTCGCGGTAGTTGAGCCCGATGGCCAGAATGGCGGCGGGGTCCAGCGGCGCGAGAAGCCGCGCGGCCGTGAGCTCCCGCCCCGTGGCGGCAAACCCTGCGGCCCAGGATCCAACCAGCTCCCGGTAGGTGCGGGAGGTTTCGGTGGGGCTTCCGTAGCTTATGCTTCCGTCGGGCTGGGCGATCCGCGCGATGCGCATGGTTGCGATCCTAGACGCGACGTAAGGTGTTGCGCAATGGTCGTCCGGATGCGATTTTCGGGGCTATGCATGAGGGATGCGTCCTAACCTCCGAGGAACTGTCTGCCGTGCGTGACAAGATGGACGTTGCGGGCCGAAAGCTTGTCTTCACCAATGGTTGCTTTGATCTGCTGCACGCCGGGCACGTGCGCTATCTGAAACAAGCGCGGGCCCTCGGCGACGCTTTGGCGGTCGGACTCAATGGCGACAAGTCGGTGCGCGAATTGAAGGGGTCTGGTCGTCCGCTGAATCCTGAACAGGATCGCGCCGAAGTGGTCTCCGCATTGGGCTGCGTGGACTACGTGGTTGTGTTCGACGAAAAACGTGCCACGCGCCTGCTGCGCGAAGTGCGTCCCCATGTCTATGCCAAGGGAGGGGATTACACGCCGGAATCCCTCGATCCGGAGGAACGCGCGGCTCTCGCCGGGTGTGGCGCGGAGGTTTGCATCCTGCCGCTTGTGCCGGGGCGATCCACCTCCGCAATGGTAGCGCGAATGGAGGCCGTATGAGTGCCGGAGACAAACTTCGTCTGGGCGTGATCGGCTCCGGCAAGGGCTCAAATTTGGAAGGAATGTTTCGGGCCATCCACGATCGGCCCATTGCGGCTGAAGTCGCGGTCGTGCTCTCCGATGTCCGCGATGCCGGGATCATCGGCATTGCGCGCGCGCACCGCACCCACGCCAAGTATGTCTATCCCGGTGAATCGAAAACGAAGCTAGATCCCCAGAGCGAGCGCAACTTCATCAACGCGCTGCAAGCCGAGCGTGTCGAACTTGTCGTGCTGGCGGGGTTCATGCGCATCGTGGGCCCGACGTTGCTTTCGGCCTTCCCGCGCCGCGTGATCAACATCCATCCTTCCCTGCTGCCGAAGTATCGCGGTCTGCGGGCGTGGGAGCAGGCTCTCCAAGCGGGCGAGATAGTCGCCGGATGCACGGTCCATTATGTGGACGAGGGGATTGACACCGGAGACATTATCGCCCAGGCCGAGGTGGATATTCTTCCCGGTGACACGGCGGAGATTCTCCACGCCCGCATCCAAGAGGGGGAGCACATGCTCTACCCCGAGGTGATCGATTTTTTTGCGCGGGAGCGGCCGTTTGCAGGATAGACAATGCCCCTCGCTGGGCTTTTATTGGGGCGATGAGTACGGGACAAGGTTCGGCCGGAAATGTCATTGCATCGTTATGCAGTCTCTTCGTGCCCGGCCTCGGCCAGCTGGTGCAGGGCCGTGTCTTGGCCGCGATCCTCTTCTTCGTTTTTGCCGGCGCACTTTGGCTGATCAGCTTCGGCACTCTGGGCTGGATCATGCATTTGTGGGCGGCACTCAACGCCGCGCTGTGGAAACCATGATACGTTCATGAAAACCCTCCTGAACTATATCAACGGAAAGTGGGTCCCTGCGGAAAGCGGCGCGACCCGCGACATTTTGAATCCAGCCGACAACAGCGTCATCGCCCGTGCAACGGACAGCGGGGCGGGGGATGCGGAGGCTGCCGTCGATGCGGCGCGGGAAGCGTTCGACCACGGACCTTGGGGCAAATCGACCGGCCCCGAGCGCGCAGCCAAGCTTTTCGCCCTAGCCGACCTCGTGGACAAATGCGCTACCGAACTTGCCCGCCTCGACACCGAGAACAACGGCAAACCTCTGCGCGAGGCGGCCTATGACGCGGCCGACACGGCCGGTTGTTTCCGTTACTATGCTGGTTTGGCGGGCAAACCACAGGGCCAGACTTACAGCGTCAGCGATCCCAACATGGCTTGCATGACTGTGCGCGAACCGATCGGTGTCTGCGCGCAGATCATTCCGTGGAATTACCCGCTGCTCATGGCCGCGTGGAAGCTGGCCCCCGGCCTCGCCGCCGGTAATACCTGCGTTCTGAAACCTTCCGAACTGACTCCGGTTTCCGCTGTGCGTCTGTTCGAACTCATCGATGAGGTCGGGTTTTCTCCGGGGGCGGTCAATCTCCTGCTCGGTCCGGGCGATCCGGCTGGTCACTCCTTGGCTGCCAGCGATCTGGTGGACAAGGTCGCCTTCACTGGGGGTGGGCTGACCGGGCGCAAAATCATGATCGCCGCCACGGGAAACCTGAAAAAAGTGACACTGGAACTCGGCGGCAAGAGCCCAAACATCGTGTTCGCCGATGCGGATTTCGAATCCGCCTTGGAGTTTGCCATGTTCGGCATCTTCGCGGGACAGGGCGAAGTTTGCAGCGCGGGCTCGCGCCTGCTGCTCGAGCGTAAAATCGCCGATCAATTCCTCCCTCGACTGGCCGCCGCATGCCGCAAAATCGCGGTGGGCGACGGGATGAAGGATGGCACGGAGATGGGACCGCTCATCTCGCGGGTCCACATGGAGAAAGTTCTCGCCTACATCAAGTCGGGCGTGGACGCGGGGGCCAAGCTGCTCTGCGGCGGACATCGGCTCGAGAAGGGCTCTTTGGCGCAGGGCAATTTTGTCGAGCCTACGGTTTTTACCGATGTCCCGCCCGACGCCCGCATCCTCAAGGAAGAAATTTTCGGACCAGTGCTCGTTGTGGAGCTTTTCGACTCGGAGGAAGAGGCTATCGCCAAGGCCAACGATACCATCTTCGGATTGGCAGGCGCGGTCTTCACGTCCGACGGGGCCAAGGCGCAGCGTGTCATCCGCCAGCTGCGGGCCGGTATCACCTGGATCAACACCTACCATCCGACCTTCAACGAGGCGCCATGGGGAGGCTACAAGCAGTCCGGCAACGGACGCGAGCTCGGCACCTACGGCTACGAGGCCTACACCGAGGTCAAGCAAATCAACATCAACCTCGCTCCGGGGCGGATCAACTGGTTCAAGAACCTTTGACCTCTTCTTTTCTCCTCCGATGAACCCGATGGTAGAAATCCGCGACGTGACCAAGACGTTTAGCGCCTTCACTGCTCTCGACCACGTCAGCCTCGAGATCAAGGAGGGCGAGTTTATGACTTTTCTCGGTCCCTCCGGATGCGGCAAGACGACATGCCTCCGGCTCATCAGCGGATTTGAGCAACCTACCAGCGGTTGCGTGTACATCGGCGGCCGGGACGTGACGGATGACCCGCCCTACAAACGCGACGTGAATCAGGTCTTCCAGAGCTACGCGCTTTTTCCCCACCTCACGGTGCGGGAGAATATCGAGTTCGGCCTGCGCATGAAAAAAACACCACCCGAGGAGATGAAGCGCCGGGTCGACTGGGACATCGCCTTGACCTCGCTGCAGGGTATGGAGGATCGCAAGCCGGCGCAACTCTCCGGCGGTCAGCGCCAGCGTGTCGCCCTCGCGCGCGCCATCGTCTGCGAACCGAAGGTGCTTCTGCTCGACGAACCGCTCTCCGCGCTCGACGCCAAATTGCGTACCCAGATGCGGATGGAGTTGAAAAATCTGCAGAAGAGTCTGGGTATCACGTTCATCTTCGTCACCCATGACCAGGAGGAGGCCCTCAGCATGTCGGACCGCATCGCGGTGATGAACAAGGGGCGCGTGGAGCAGATCGGAACCGCGGCAGAGATCTACCATAACCCTCGCACCGAGTTCGTTGCCGGCTTCATCGGCGAGACCAACATCGTGGAGGCGGAGGTGCTGGAAAAACGCGACGAGCAGTTCCTTTGCCGCTTGGAAAGGGGATTGGATCTCTGGATCCGCGGCAACAGCGCGACGCCGGGTGCCAAGATGCTCGTTTCGGTCCGCCCGGAAAAAATCCATCTCCACCGCAACCAACCGGAGTCCAGGGAAAATGTCTTCCCGGCGCGGATCACCAGCGAGGTGTTCAAGGGTGCGGTCGACGATATGACCGTGGTCACACAGGGAGGGCTCGAGTTCGGGGTGCTTTTGGCCAATGAAGGTGCCACAGGGACTGATTTTCACGAGGGTGAGCAGGTTTGGTGCTCCATCCATCCCCAGGACATCAGCCTTCTCACCCGCGAAACCTGAAGTATCGGCGTCTGGCTATTTTTAGCCGCCCCTTGACAAAATTTTAACCTCAGTCCGCCTGTTTTCAGTCTGCTTGCCGACTTTATGCTGTAAAAAAGCAAGGATCTTGTAATTTGGCACGCGGACTGCTCTCTTTTAAAAATCTAATCAAGCCTCTGCGGTTCAGCCCGCAGGAAACAACCACAGACAAAAACAACAAACCAATAAAATCATGAGCAAAAAATTCACCCTACTTTTGGTTGGGTCGCTGCTGGGGATCCAGCTGGCGTCAGCCCAAGAAGATCGCGGCGAGACCGTCGTCGAAACCAAGCCAAGCGCCCCCGTCAAGGTGGTCGAAGCCGCCGCCACCGTCTCCGACGGCAAGAGCCTGACCAAAGCTGTCGTGGTGGAAGAGGAAGAAGCCAAGCTTTTCACCTTCAAAGCCACCACGGGCTGGGACAGTCTTTACATGTTCCGCGGCATCAATGTGCTCGGCAATGGTAACGGCCTTTACTGGCTCGGCGGGAGTGTCGGCGTGGCTCCTTGGGAGAACGGTAGTTTCACTGCCGGTGTCTGGTATGGCATCGGAACCGGCCGCGGCTACCAAGAGTTGGACACGACTTTGGACTATACCCACACGTTCGGCGACTTCGCGGCCTCCTTCGGCTACATCAATTACTATTATCCGAACTATTTCTTCAGCGGAAATTACAGCCAAAACGAGCTCTACTGGAAGCTCGCCTATAACAAGACAGTTGGTCCGGTGACTCTTACTCCGAGCGCCACTTACTTCTATGAACTCGGGCCAAACCTCCCTGATGTCAACGGCATTACAAAAGCAGGCTCCTCCTACCTGCTGCTTCGTTTGGATGCATCGATGGCTCTCTACAAGGACATTGTTTCGCTCGCTCCTTGGACGGCTTACGGCGTGAGCTTCGGCTATAACCTGCAAAATTCCGGCAACTTCCTCCAGAGCGGCAACAACTATGAAGTCGGAGTCGCGATGCCCATCAAGGTTACCGATTGGTTCACTGTCTCCGGCTATGTGGCCTATTCCTACCAGTGGAATGATCTTTACCTCACGGATCCCAGCACCGTCTGGGCTGGTGTGAACGCTACGTTCACCTTTTAGGTCCATCCGCGGGAATTCACCGAAACCCTTCCAGCCTCGGCTGGAAGGGTTTTCTTTTTTTCTGCGGGCCTGACAAAAACCTCAGCCGGACTTATAATCTCTGCTCGGCATGGAAACCCTCGAATTGCTCGGCGTTGCGGTTGGCTTGGCCTCCCTGGCGGGCCTGAACCTTTACCTCACGGTTTTTCTGACCGGTCTTGCCGTCCGTTTTGGTTGGATCACCTTGGCGCATGAATATGCGGGCCTCGAGGTGCTGGGCAACCCCATCGTGCTGGGGGTGGCCGGTGTTCTCTTCGCGATGGAATTCACCGCTGACAAGGTTCCATGGGTGGATTCCGCTTGGGATGCCGTGCATACGGCGATCCGTCCCGTTGGAGCGGCCCTGCTCGCCATCACGGTGCTCGGAGAGAGTAACCCGGCGTTCAACGTGGTCGTTGGTTTGCTGGCCGCCTGGCTCGGCTTCACCACGCATGCGCTCAAGGCCACCGTGCGCCTGCAGGCCAACGCCTCTCCCGAACCACTCTCCAATGCTGTGCTTAGCGTTGCTGAGGACGCCACGGTGGTATTCGGTCTGGGCCTTATTTTCACCTATCCCCTTGTCGCGCTCGCCGTGGCGGTTATTTTTCTTGCCGCGATCTGGTTTTTCGTCCCCCGGATGCTGCGTGCGACTTGGGTCAAGCTCTGGCTCTGCTCGCGCAAACTGCGGCTGGCACCCGACGAAGCAGCGGTCGATGACTTGCCGTCGGATCTGTCCTCTACCGCGCGGTCCGCACTCGTCCCATCCGCCTCAGAGGATCGCAAGATCCTTTGGGCTGTGCCGTGCATCTCGGGAGCCGGGCCGGGTTATCCTCGCAACCGTTTCGGCTGGCTCGTTTCTGTTGCGAAAGATGGTGGTGAAGCTCGTTTTTATTTCGTGCGTCGCGGCCGCCCCAGCCGCCCCTCTGCGTTGCCGTCTGGGCGCCCCCTCCATAGCAATTTGGAGCACAGGTTTCTTGCCGATGTCCTCATGCTGACGTGGGCCGACGAAAGCGCTGCTTTTCTCTTCGACCGTGGTTCACGACCGCTGGCGGCGCTGCTGCTCGACAGGATTTCCTGTGAGGGAGCCTGATTTCGGGCTTTGCGGGGCCCTGATAAAGAGGAGATGATGTTTCGTTCATGCCTGCGCGTAGCATTCTTATCACTGGCGGGGCCGGATTTATCGGTTCCCACGCTGCAGCCCGCTTTCTCGGCGAAGGTTGGCGGGTCGGAATCTTGGACGACTTCAATGACTTCTACGATCCGGCCGTCAAGCGGGCCAATGTGTCATCGCTGACCGGACCGGTGGAAGTTTTCGAGGCAGACATCCGCGACAAGGCTGCCGTGCAAAAGGCTTTTGCCCCCGGCTGGGATGTGGTCATTCATCTCGCAGCCCGCGCGGGCGTGCGCCCATCGATCCAACGTCCCGAGATCTCTGTGCAGACCAACGTGCTTGGAACACTGCATGTGCTCGAGGCCGCGGTCGGCGCGGGAGTCGAAAAATTCGTTTTCGCCAGCAGTTCCTCGGTCTACGGCGCCACCGAGGAAGTTCCCTTTCGGGAGGCTGCTCCCTTGCATCGCACCTACAGCCCCTATGCGGCGACCAAGGTCGCTGGCGAGCAACTGTGCTCGAGCTATGCGAACCTGCACGATTTTTCTGTCGTGGCGCTCCGTTTCTTCACGGTGTATGGCCCCGGCCAGCGTCCCGATCTCGCCATTCACAAATTCACCAGTGCCATCTTCGAGGGGAAGCCGATCGAGCAGTTCGGCGATGGATCCAGTCGCCGCGACTACACGTACATCGACGACATCGTGGAGGGGGTCCGCGCCGCCGTGGATTACCGCGGCCCGAAATACGATGTTTTTAATCTGGGCGAGTCGGAGACAACATCGCTCGCTGAATTGATCGTGGCGATCGAGAAATCCGTCGGGAAAAAAGCCGTCATTGATCGCAAGCCCGACCAACCGGGCGATATGCCAGCCACATGGGCAGACATCTCCAAGGCGCGGCTCCTTTTGGGTTATTCCCCCCAAACCAAGATAGCCGAAGGCATCCCCAAATTCGTGGATTGGTTCCGCGCCTCCGCCTTATGAGCGCTTCGCCGGGCAGCGTCATCGAATTGGCACAGGCCTTGGTACGCATACCGAGCGTCAATCCCGACGGCGACCCGGGAACGGACCAAATCGGGGAAAAAGCCTGCGCGGAGTTCGTGGCGGATTTTCTCCGCTCGCTGGGCGCCGCAGTCACTCTGCGCGAGGTCAAACCCGGGCGCCCCAACGTGGTCGGGTGCTTCTCTTCGCCAGGCAAACCGCGCCTGCTTTTCGCGCCGCACACCGACACGGTGAGCATCGCGGGCATGACGGTCGATCCGTTCGGTGGCGTGGTTTCGAATGGACGTCTTTCCGGACGCGGCGCCAGCGACACCAAAGGCCCGATGGCGGCCATGCTCTGGGCATTGCGCGAGAGTCGCGACATCCTCCCATCGCTCTCGCACGAAATCTGGTTTGCCGGGTTGGTCGGGGAGGAGGCTGGCCAAGACGGTGCCAAGGCCCTAGCCGCGCAGGAGAATTTCGATTTCGTCGTGGTAGGGGAACCGACGGAACTGCAGATTGTTTTCAAGCATAAGGTGGATATGACCGGGCGCATCATCGCCACGGGCCGATCCGCTCACAGTTCCTGTCCGGAGCGTGGTGAGAACGCCATCACCAAGCTGGCCCGCGGGTTGCTTTCGCTTGAAGAGCGGCTCACGGAATACTTCAGGGGCATCGAGGATCCTGTGCTCGGGCGACCGACCTTCAGCATCGGAACAGTGCGCGGGGGAACGAAGTTCAATATCGTGCCAGACTATGCGGAGGCCGTTGTCGACCTCCGACTCTTGCCCTCCCAATGGAAGGACCGCAAGGCGCAGGATGTTCTCGACGTCATGCGCGACGCTTGCCCCGGTCTGACCGTCGAGAGAATGGGGGGGTCGGACGCGCTCGACACCGATCCGTCCCACTCGCTGGTCTTGAAGATGGAGTCCCTCGGCGCGCAGACGGCAGGCGCCTCGTGGTTTTGCGATGCTGCCATCTTTTCCTCCCGCGGCATACCCGCCGTGGCGATCGGACCCGGATCCATCAGACAAGCGCATACCGAAGATGAATACATCGAGGTCGTAGAACTCGAACGCGGGGTCGAATACTTCAAAAAGTTTCTCCGCGCGCTGTCGGCGGGATAATCTTTCGGCTCAATCCATGAGTGCACCCGCCAAAAACGCCGTCAGCCCGACGAGGGCTGAAAATTTCCCTGAGTGGTATCAGCAAGTCATCAAGGCCGCCGACTTGGCGGAAAATTCCGACGTGCGCGGCTGCATGATCATCAAGCCGTGGGGCTGGGGCATCTGGGAGAGTATCCAGCGGCAGCTGGACGCCATGTTCAAAGCCACCGGCCATGTGAACGCCTATTTTCCACTCTTCATTCCCTTGAGTTTTCTCGAGAAGGAGGCCGAGCATGTGGAGGGCTTCGCCAAGGAGTGCGCCGTGGTTACGCATCACCGCTTGGAGGCCAAGGACGGCAAACTCGTGCCGGCCGGCGAACTCAGCGAACCTCTCGTGATCCGGCCGACTTCGGAGACGATCATTGGCGCGGCCTACGCGCGCTGGGTGCAGAGCTACCGCGACCTTCCCATCCTCATCAACCAGTGGGCCAATGTCGTGCGCTGGGAGATGCGGCCGCGCCTTTTTTTGCGGACCGCCGAGTTCCTCTGGCAGGAGGGCCACACCGCGCACGAAACGATGGAGGAAGCGCTGGTCGAGACCGAGAAAATGCTCGGCGTCTACGAGGAGTTCGCTCGCGACCATCTCGCGCTGCCGGTCTACACCGGCGAAAAATCCGAGAGCGAGCGTTTCCCCGGAGCCGTCCGCACGCTCTGCATCGAGGCCATGGTGCAAGACCGCAAGGCCATTCAGGCTGGCACCTCGCACTTTCTCGGGCAGAATTTCTCCCGGGCCTCGGGCATCGAGTTCGCCACGAGGGACGGGGGCCGGGAGTTCGCGTGGACGACCAGTTGGGGCGTGAGCACGCGGCTGATCGGAACGCTCATCATGGCC
>JBAXCT010000003.1:0-27518 GCA_037141375.1 Chthoniobacterales bacterium
ATCGTGGTCCGCGCGACCGCGACAACGGCGACGGACCGTCCGATGCGGGTGTACCCATCGAGACCGGCGAACCGCAGGGCGAACCCGTCTTTGCCGAGGGCATCGTCGAGGTCAGCGGCAAGGGCTTCGGTTTTCTCCGCAACCCGAAGCGCAACTTCACGCAATCCAACAACGACATCTTCGTCACCCCGGAGGTCGTGCGATCCTACAACCTGCGCGACGGCGTGTGGATCAAGGGCGAGATCCGGCGCGGCAGCCGCGGCCCGCAGCTTTTCCGCTGCACCGAGATCGAGGGCGAGGATCCTGCGAAATATGCCAATATCCCGTTTTTCGAGGAGCTGACCACGATCAATCCCAACTCCCGCATCTGCCTCGAGACCGATCCTGCGCGCTGCACGACGCGTGTGATGGACATCATGACGCCGATCGGCAAGGGCCAACGCGGGCTCATCGTGGCCCCGCCGCGCACGGGCAAGACAACGCTTTTGCAGCACATCGCCGAGGCCGTGGTGAAAAACCACCCGGAGATGAAGCTGATCATCCTGCTCGTCGACGAACGCCCGGAGGAGGTCACCGAGATCCGCCGCACCGTCCCGCAGGCGGAACTGATGGCCAGCTCGAACGACAGCGACATCAAGAGCCACACCCGCATTGCCATCCTGGCCGTCGAGCGGGCCAAGCGCCTCGTCGAGATGGGCAAGGATGTCTTCGTGCTCATGGATTCGCTCACCCGTATCGGCCGCGCCTTCAACAACGCGACGGGCGGCGGCGGGCGCACCATGAGCGGCGGCGTCGATTCGCGCGCGCTGGAAATCCCGCGCAAACTTTTCGCCGCAGCCCGCAACACCGAGGAGGCCGGCTCGCTCACCATCATGGCGACCGCGCTCATCGATACCGGCAGCCGCATGGACGAACTGATTTTCCAGGAGTTCAAGGGCACGGGCAACATGGAGCTTGTCCTCGACCGTAAGGTCAGCGACCAGCGTGTGTATCCCGCGGTGGACATCTTCCTCTCCGGCACGCGCCGCGAGGAGTTGCTCCTGCCCGAGGATCAACTGCACAAGATCAACGTCATCCGCCGCGGTCTGGCCGGACACAAGCCGATCGAGGCCATCGAGCGTCTGCTCCACTTCGTCCGCAAATACCCGACGAACGCCGAGATGCTCAAGAGCATCCCGGGATAAGCCTGGAAACTCTCAGCGCGCCCTGAGATAACAACGTACTCTCGCGAGTGGGCTTTGGGATGGCAGGTCTTCCTGCCTGTACCCCGGTACTTGCCCCGCGTCCGCGGGGCCAATGGCGACTCCGAGTCCATCGGTTGGCTTCCTGCTCGTGGAGTCTCCGGTTCGGAGAGAAGCCGATGCTAATTTTCTGCCGCGCGGAAGCAGCCCTAAAGCAAGGGGACACCGGGGATCGGGGCAAGAAGGTCCAGCTTCAGTAGCCTATGACGGCAAGGCCTTCGACAGCCTGAAAGTGCTTCGGGTTGCGCGTCAGAAGTCGTGCGCCGTGACATCTGGCCGTGGCGGCAATCCAGAGGTCGTTGTGCGATCGGCCATCGAGCTTACGTGCCTTACGCAAGGAGGAGGCGGTGCTTCCGTAGTGCTCTGCTGTATCAAGATCTGACGGAACAACGTTTCGCCGGCGCAGCAAAAACAGCGCCTCCTGCACGCGTGCCGGCGAGACTATCGCGGCTCCGTCGAGGAACTCGCCCGCAGCCGCCGCGGGGACAATGAGTGTTTCGGCGCCGTGGGCAAGGAGCGCCCGGTTAACCGGCGCGGACAAATCACCTCTGGCGCGGAACTCGTCGATCAGGACGGTGGTGTCGACGCAGATCACGGCTTCTCGATATCCCACTTGGCCGACTTGCGGTTGGCCCTGACCACCGAGTCGAATTTGTCCGCGTCGACTTTGTTGCCGCTGCTCTTGCCCCAAATCTCGGCGGCTTCGCGCACGGCATCGGCACAGGTGCCATGTCCGTTGTCGGCATCAGCCAAGCGATCGAGCAGTTTGGTGAACGATTCGCTCTCCCGTTTGCGCCCAGCCAACTTCCGGTAAACCTCGGCATCGACGGCAATGGTCTTCGTGGCCATGTATGTAGAATTACATACAGATTGTTGCTGTCAACTTGTCAACACTCTAGTTTAAAGGAACCGCTATAAGCCCTGCGGAGCAAGGCAATTCGGTCGCCAAGATTCGCAAGCCCGGCTTCGTGTCTCGGGCACGCCGAATTTGGATCAACAGGCCTTCAGGCAAAGCGCTGAGAGAGATGTCTCCGAGAGCTGGAGATGAATCGCTCCAAGGGCACCCGCCTAGCAGGTCGTTTTTGATTTATCGGGGTATTGAAGCGAGGCGCCGACGGGCGGCTGCAATAACGACGTCGCCCGCCCGGAAGTTTGTCTGTGCTGTCAGCACACCGATTACCTCGTCGAAATCAATCAGGCCCTTGAGCGCAGTCTCGACTAAAACGCCGATTGTTCCGGTGACTGAAAGTCCCATGCGGCCGGCAACAGCGCGGCCGCGAGCACGGCCGGTCTTTCGCAGGGCGAGTTCCTCCGTGAGCTAGGGCGCCGCAACATCTCCATTCACTACGGCCGTGATGAACTCGCCGAAGACTTGCGGACGGTGGACACTTTGTCGGCGCAATGATTGTTGTCTCCGACACATCACCGCTGATCGCGGTGCTCACGGTGAATAAGTCGGAGATTTTGCCGCAATTGTGTCGTGGGAATGCATGCGGCCATCGGTTTCTGCCTTGAGGAACGGCCGTCGCCGAGGATCCGCACACGGCGGACAGGCTGGCGCCGCTACAGTTTGGTGTGGTTCGGTTGAAGAGGCTGAATGAAGTCTATGCGGAGCATCCTGTCTACGTCGTGACTGCTTGCACTTTCGAGCGGTGGGAACTGCTGGACCGCGAATCAGTGCTGCGCGCCGTTACCGAGTATGGCGAGCGTGGTCCGGAACGTGGTGCTTGGTTGGGGAGCTTTGTGCTTATGCCGGATCATTTGCATGCTTTTGTTACTTTTGATGCGGAAGGTTGCCGGTTGTCGGCATGGATGAGCGGGTTGAAGGTGGCGATGGTGCGTGTGTTGAAAGATGAAGGCGTTGGGGGTCCGTATTGGCAGAAGGGATTTTTCGATCATGTGCTGCGCGGGAGTGAGTCGGCCTCGGAGAAGTGGGAGTATGTGCGGAACAATCCGGTGAGGGCGGGGTTGGTGAAGCGCGCGGAAGATTGGCCCTTCTGGGGGCAGGTGCATTTGTTGAGATCGGATGAGGTCTGAGATGTAGCGGCGGCGGGGGAAATGTAGCGGCAACGTCCCCGTCGCCGGTCGTTGCGTTCGGTTCGTCGCCGTGGATCCGGACACGGCGGACAGGCTGGCGACGCTACATAAGGTTGTTGATCGGAAGATTGTTGATCGAACGCGGACGCGCAAAAAAAACCGGGGCGACCTTGCGGTCGCCCCGGTGTGATTGCTTCAGGCTTTGGGCCGGACTTAGTAGTCCATGCCGCCCATACCGCCCATGCCGCCGCCGGGCATGGCGGGAGCTTTGTCCTTCTCCGGGATCTCGGTGACGAGAGCTTCGGTGGTGAGGAGCAGTCCGCTGATGGACGCGGCGTTTTGCAACGCGCTGCGCGTCACCTTGGTCGGGTCGACCACGCCGGCTTTGACGAGATCCTCGTATTTGCCGGTGGCGACGTTGTAGCCCTCGTTGCCTTTGCCCTTTTTGACTTCCTGCACGATGAGCGCGCCTTCCTGGCCCGCATTGTCGGCCAGCGTGCGGAGCGGTTGCTCCACGGCGCGGTGCACAATGCCGGCTCCGATGGCTTCGTCACCCTCGAGCTTGAGGCTGTCGAGCGCCTTCTGCGCACGGATGAGAGCGACGCCGCCGCCGGGGACGATGCCTTCCTCGACCGCCGCACGGGTGGCGTGGAGGGCGTCTTCGACGCGGGCCTTCTTCTCCTTCATCTCGGTCTCGGTCGCAGCGCCGACATTGATGACGGCGACACCGCCGGCCAACTTGGCGAGGCGCTCCTGGAGCTTCTCGCGGTCGTAGTCCGAGGTGGTTTCCTCGATCTGACGGCGGATCTGGGCGACGCGGCCCTGGATGTCTTTGCTCTTTCCTTCGCCTTCGACGATCGTGGTGGTTTCTTTTGCCACGACGATGCGCTTGGCTTTGCCGAGGTCATCGAGGCTGATGCTGTCCAGCTTGATGCCGAGGTCTTCGGTGATGCACTTGCCACCGGTGAGGACGGCGATGTCTTCGAGCATGGCCTTGCGGCGGTCGCCGAAGCCGGGGGCTTTGACGGCGCAGACCTGCAGGGTGCCGCGGAGCTTGTTGACCACGAGGGTGGCCAGCGCTTCGCCTTCGACGTCTTCCGCGATGATGAGGAGGGGGCGGCCGCCTTTGGCCACCTTCTCCAATACCGGGAGGAGGTCCTTCAGGCTGCTGATCTTCTTCTCGTAGATGAGGATGTAGGCGTTCTCGAGAGAGGCTTCCATCGCCTCCGCGTTGGTCGCGAAGTAAGGCGAGAGGTAGCCCTTGTCGAACTGCATACCTTCGACGACGTCGAGGGTGGTTTCGATCGACTTGGCTTCCTCCACCGTGATGGTGCCGTCCTTGCCGACCTTCTCCATCGCATCGGCGATGATCTGGCCGATGGTCCTGTCCCAGTTGGCCGAGACGGTCGCAACCTGCGCGATCTCGCTGCTGTCGGAGACCTTCTTGGAGATCTTGCCGAGCTCGGTCACAATGGCCTCGACGGCCTTGTTGATGCCGCGCTGCAGCGAGGTCGGGTTGGCGCCTGCCGTGACGTTCTTGAGGCCCTCGCGATAGATCGCTTCGGCCAGCACGGTGGCGGTGGTGGTGCCGTCGCCGGCGATGTCGGACGTCTTCGACGCGACTTCGCGGACGAGTTGGGCGCCCATGTTCTCGTAAGGATTCTCGAGCTCGATCTCCTTGGCGACGGTGACGCCGTCCTTGGTGATGGTCGGGCTGCCGAATTTCTTGTCGAGGATGACGTTGCGTCCCGACGGCCCGAGGGTCGCCTTGACGGCTTTCGCCAGTTTCTCGACGCCGCGGAGCAGGCTGTGCCGCGCGGCCTCATCGAATTCCAGTTGTTTAGCTGCCATAGTATTTAAGTATTATGTTTACAGGTTTCTGTGTTCAGTTGTTATGAAAGCACGCCGAGGATATCGTCCTCGCGCATGATGAGGTAGGACTTGTCGTCCACCTTGATTTCGGTGCCGCCGTATTTCGAGAAGAGCACCTTGTCACCGACTTTGACGGTGAACTCGATTTTCTTCCCGTTGTCATCGTTCTTGCCGGTTCCGACGGCGACGATTTTGCCCTCCTGGGGCTTCTCTTTGGCGGTTTCGGGGATGATGATCCCGCCTTTGACCGTTTCCTTCTCGTCGAGCGGCTCAACGAGCACGCGGTCGCCGATAGGTTTGACTTTGGATGCCATATTTTTGGTTTTTACCTCCGTTGGTTGTTGTGTGTTGTCTGGGTTGCTGTTGAAGGCGTGAGAGGACACCCGTCCGCCCCCGCGGGTTCAAAATATTTGGCGGACTATTTCTTTTTGTCCTCGTCCACCATCTCGAACTCGGCGTCGACGACGTCGCCCTCCTTCGGGGCGGCCGCGCCGGCGGCGGCTTCGGGTCCGGGGCCCGCTTCGCCGCCTGATGGCGGGGGCGGTGCCTGCTGGGCCGAGGCCTGCTTGTAGAGTTCGCTGCTGACTTCCTGGAACTTGGTCTGCAGGGCGTCGGCGGCAGACTTGATGGCGTCGGTGTCCGAGCCTTTGAGGGCTTCGCGCACCTTGGCCACGAGATCCTCGACATCCTTTTTGAGGTTGCCGGGAACTTTCTCGCCGAGATCCTGCAGCTGTTTCTCGCTCTGGTAGGCGAGCGAGTCGGCGTTGTTGCGGATCTCCACGCCCTCCTTCGCCTTGGCGTCATCGGCGGCGTGCGCTTCGGCCTCCTTCTGCATGCGATCGATCTCGTCCTTGCTCAGGCCGCTCGATCCGGTGATGGAAATTTTCTGCTCCTTGCCGGAACCGAGGTCCTTGGCCGAGACATTGAGGATACCGTTGGCATCGATGTCGAACGTGACTTCGACCTGCGGGACGCCGCGCGGTGCCGGCGGGATGCCGTCCAGATGGAACACGCCGAGTTGCTTGTCATCCTTGGCCATGGGGCGCTCGCCCTGCAGCACTTTGATTTCCACACCGGGTTGGTTGTCGCTGTAGGTCGAGAAGATCTGCGACTTCTTGGTCGGGATGGTCGTGTTGCGAGGGATCATCGGCGTGGCGATGCCGCCGGCCGTCTCGATGGCTAGCGTCAGCGGGGTCACGTCGAGCAGGAGCACGTCCTTCACGTCGCCCTTGAGCACGCCGCCCTGGATGGCAGCACCGATGGCCACGACTTCGTCGGGGTTCACGCCGCGGTGCGGGTCGCGCCCGATCAGGTTCTTCGCCGTCTCGATGACTTTAGGCATGCGGGTCATGCCGCCGACGAGGACGAGTTCCTGCACTTCGCTCTTGCCGAGCTTGGCATCCTTCAAGCAATCCTCAACCGGCTTGATCGTGCGGGTGAAGAGATCGTCGGTCAGCTGCTCGAGCTTCGAGCGGGTGAGTTTTTTCTGGATGTGCTTCGGGCCCGAGGCGTCGGCTGTGACGAATGGCAGGTTGATCTCGTATTCCTGCGCGGAAGACAGTGCGATCTTGGCCCTCTCGGCTTCCTCCTTGATGCGCTGCACGGCATCGGGCTGCTTCGAGAGATCGATACCGCTGTCGGCTTTGAACTCGGACATGATCCAGTCCATGATCTTGTGATCCCAGTCGTCGCCGCCGAGGTGCGTGTCGCCGTTGGTCGCTTTCACCTCGAACACGCCGTCGCCGATCTCCAGCGCCGAGATGTCGAAGGTGCCGCCGCCGAGGTCATAGACAGCGATCTTTTCGTCCTTCTTCTTGTCCAGCCCGTAAGCGAGTGAGGCGGCGGTCGGCTCGTTGATGATGCGCATCACCTCGAGGCCCGCAATCTTGCCGGCGTCCTTGGTCGCATTGCGCTGCGAGTCGTTGAAATAGGCTGGTACGGTGATGACCGCCTTGGTGATTTTCTCGCCGAGTTTGGCTTCCGCGTCGCTCTTAAGTTTGGCCAAGATCATCGCGGAGATTTCCGGCGGGCTGAACGATTTTTTCTGCCCGTTGATGTCGAGTTCGATGTGCGCATCGCCATTGGCGGCCTTGACCAGCTTGTAGGGGACGCGGCGATCGACATCGGTCAACTCGTCGAATTTGCGCCCCATGAAGCGCTTCACCGAGAACACCGTGTTGGTCGGGTTGGTCACCGCCTGGCGCTTGGCTGCTTGGCCGACGAGACGCTCGCCGTTTTTGGCAAAGGCGACGACCGAAGGCGTCGTGCGCGCGCCTTCACTGTTTTCCAGCACGACGGGTTCCCCGCCTTCCATGACGGACATGCAGGAGTTGGTCGTGCCGAGGTCGATTCCGAGGATTTTGCTCATAATTAGGAAAATTGGTTAATGTTGGAGTCAGTCTCCTAGCAGGATCAATGCCAAGGGATTTGAATATAGATAGAAAACTTGCGGACAATGACTTATGACGAAATAAACCGCGCGATTCAGCCCTGAAGAGATGCGACATCATGGCACAGATGACACATTCTATCGGCGTGAGTGCGACAGGTTGGCGCACCTGCATTTTGGCGCGCTTGACCGAAGGTCAAGTCCGTGCGTATTTGGCACTTGGATTGCCTCTTTTCCGCCCCATGAACACCCGACTCAGGTTCGGCCTGCTTTTCACCGCATGGCTTGCGGCGTCGGCTTTGCCGGCGGCCGCGGTCGACTGGGTGGCGCGCCACGGGCTGACATCGGCGGAATTCCAATCAGAGTTCAGTATCTGGACGGCTGCACCTTACAATTTCCGCCTTGTTTCGGTCTGCGGTTACGACGAGGGCGGTGCGGCGAAATTTGCCGCCGTCTGGGAGAAGAAAACGAACAGCACCGCGTGGGTGGCGCATCACCAAATGACGCCAACGCAGTTCGAGCAGCTCCGCACGAACTACGCGGCGCAAAATCTCCAACCTTTCTTCCTCAGTGGTTTCGGCCTCGGAGGCCAGCAATACCTCAGTGCGATTTGGGAATATGCCTCGGACACCAATGTGCAAACGCGCGCCGGCTTGGCCTGGTCGGATTACTTCACTGCCGAGGCCGCGCTCGCCGTCCAAGGTTACAAGCAATCGTTCCTCTGGGAATACGGCGTTGGCGGAACAAATTATTTCAACAGCATCTGGCGCAAGGATCTGCCCGCGAGTTACGTGTGGACCAACGCGGAGCACCGCACGCCGTCAGAATACCAGCAGGCTTTCAACGCGGCGAGCGCCGGGGGCTTCGAGTTGGTTGCGGCGAGCGGCTCCTTTGTCGACGGGACCAGCTACTACACCGGCCTCTGGCGCAAACCCGCGGTTGCTCCCTGGTCCTACAGCTACTGCGGCCTCACCGCGGCCAACCATCAGGCCGAGACGCTCAATGCTTACTACACCGGTTTTCGTCCCGTGGTTGTCGGCGTTACTCCGGATTCCAGCGGCCCGCGTTTCCATCCCGTCTTCCATGCCAACGGCGGCATGCAACCGACCAACCTTGCGCTGATCGACAACGCGATGCGTTCCTACATGCAGAGCAACCAGATCAACGGTCTTTCCTTGGCCATTGCCAACCAAGGGAGATTGGTTTACGCGCGCGGCTTCGGGCTGGCCGATGTGGAGGCCGGCGAAAGTGTGCACCCGCACCACCGCCTCCGCATCGCGAGCGTGTCGAAAACGTTCACCGCGGCGGCGCTCCTCAAGCTCGACGACGATGACGGCCAGGGCTCTTCCATTTTGAACCAGACTGTCTTCGGTGGTGCTTTTTCTCTGCTCGGAACCAACTACGGCACCAATGCCTACAGCACGTGGGAAACTCAATTCACCTTGCGGCAGTTGCTCAACCACACCACGGGTATGTCGACGAACGGCAACAGCTACATGTTCAACAACAGCTACGGCGACATGCATGCGCAGCTCATCGGGGACTATCTCGATCAAAACGATCCGGTCAATGCGCCGGGCGCCTTTTTCGACTACTCCAACATCGGCTATTGCATCGCGGGTCGCGTTATCGAGCGGCTCAGCGGACTAACCTACGAGCAATACCTGAAGGACAAAATTCTCGCTCCCTGCGGAGTCACCGAGATGGAGATCGGCGGTGTAGGACTGGACGCGCGCAAGACCGGGGAAGTGCGCTATTACGATGCTGGGGGCTCGGATCCCTACACGGGTATCAACCCGCGCCGTATGGACGCGCACGGCGGCTGGATCGCCAAGCCGATCGATCTGCTCCTTTTTCTCCGGCGGATCAACAGCGACCCGGCCTACACCGATATTCTCTCCAGCAACAGCATGACGCAGATGCGGACCGCTTCGATCACCAACTCCGACTACGGCCTCGGAGTCCTCCAGCTCAGCTCCGGCACGGAGTGGGGGCACAACGGCACCATGTCCGGCAGTGTCGCCTTTCTCATCCAACGCAACGACGGTTTCTCTTTCGCCTTCGCGTTGAATACGCGCCCGACGACCAACAACGATCGCTTCGGCACCACGCTTCGCGGCACGATCGATGGCCTTATCAATACGATGAGCGCCGCTAACGGGTGGCCGGGTTACGATCTCTTCCCTAGCGGCAATCCCAAGTTCAGCGAGTGGGTGAATTTCAAGTTCGGGCGCGAAGCGCGGCAGCAATTTTCCATGCAGAGTTTCTGGTCTCCGGACGCCGATCCGGACGGCGATGGGTTGCGCAACTCGGCGGAAGCTCTTTTCGACACCGATCCTCTCTCTCCGAATGCAGCTCCGGTCACCGCAGGGATCGAGGGGCGCGAATTCGTGGTCCGGTGGATGACTAAGACGAATGACGTCGGCGTGGTGGCCCGTCCCCTGCAGCGCACGAATCTCGCTGCTGTTACCGCAGGATGGCAGACTGGGCCGGCCGTCAACTCGATGACAAATCGTTACGGAACACAAGTAACCAACGAAACACGCGTGCCGATCGATGGCCGTAACAGCTACTTCCAAACGCTTTCTGTCGGGCCGCAGTGACGCGTCGCTCAGCTGATTCCCCACAGCCACCGGATGGCCATCCAGTAGAGCGGGATGCCGAGGGTGATATTGAAGGGGAAGGTGATGCCGAGGGAGAGGAGTTCGACGAGGCCGGGATTCGATTCCGGCACGGCGTGGCGCATGGCGGCGGGGGCCACGATGTAGCTCGCGCTGGCGCAGAGGATGGTGAAGAGCAGCGCATCGCCCGGGGCCATGCCGATGGCTTTGGCCAAGAGGATGCCTAGGGTGGCGTGGACCAGCGGGGCGACCAGCCCGAAGATGACGAGCGGTGCGCCGGTTTTTTTGAACTGCCCAATGAGGCGCCCGGCGTGCATGCCGGTGTCGAGGAGGAAGAAGATGACCATGCCCTTGAACAACCCCGACATGAATGTCTCGAGCGACTTGCCGTGGGCCGGCCCAGTGACCCCACCGATGAGCAGGCTGCCGAGCAGCAGGAAGACGGAGGCGTTGAGGAAAGATTCACGGAGCAGCGAGGCGAAGGTGGTTTTCGGAGCGGACAACACGCGGCGCGGCGCGAACATGCGCACCAGAAATATGCCGGCCACGATGGCGGGCGACTCCATGAGCGACATGATCGCCACCATGTAGCCGCCGAAGGTCTGGTCGTTGCGGGCGAGGAACTCCGTGCCGACGATGAAGGTGACGATGCTGATCGAGCCGTAGGTCGCGGCCATGGCGGCGGCGTCGTAGACAGAAAGGAATTTGCGAAGGATGAAAAATGCCGCGACGGGCACCAGCACGGCCATGAGCATCGCGGCGGCGATGTAGAGGAGCACGGTTCCGCTGAGACCGGAGGCCGCGAGCTTGGTCCCCCCCGTGTAACCGATGGCGATGATGAGATAGAGCGAGAAAAGCTTTGGCAGAGGAGAGGGAATCTCGAGGCCTGTCTTGAACAAAACAGCAGCGAATCCCAGCGCGAAGAAAAGCGCCGCCGGGTTCAATACATTCGAGATGGCGTGTCCCAGGTCCATATCAGGCATTGCCGTTCGGGCCGGCGGGCACAAGTTCCACCCATATTACGCCACGGCGTCAACTCCTACATGGCGTTTCATGCTAGCCAGCGCGTCCGCGGTTCGGCTACTTTTCCCGGTCACCAAAATCCATCATCATGAGCAAATCTAACGTCGTCCAAGAAGTCGAAGCCGCCAATGCACAATACGCCGGGCGCTTCGGAGAAAAGTTGAGCAAGCTGCCCATTCCTCCCGCGCGCAAGTTCGCGATCCTGACGTGCATGGATGCGCGCATCCACGCATCGAAACTTTTCGGGCTCGAGGAGGGTGATGCCCATATCATCCGCAATGCGGGCGGCCGGGCCAGCGACGATGCCATCCGCTCGCTTGTCATCTCCTACAAGCTGCTAGGGACCAAAGAATTTTTTGTCGTCCACCACACCAATTGCGGCATGGTGACATTCAACAACGGCGTGATGGCCGGACTGCTCGCCAACAGCCTCGAGACAGCGGTGCACGATGGCACCGCGTGGAAAGATGTCGGGCAGGGTCCGGGTTCGGCCGAGGCGGCCAAGATCGACTGGCTGACCATCACCGACGAGAATCAGGCTGTCATCGACGACGTGAAGCGCATCCGCAATCACCCGCTGGTGCCCAAGTCGATCCCGATCTACGGATACATCTACGACGTGCGCACGGGGAAGTTGGACGAGGTAACCGAGGCCACGGCGGCAGGGATCGCATCCTGAAGTCCTCCGAAGTAGCGTAAATCTGGCCTCGTGCAGGGGTGGTTTGCCGCGCTCGCAACGGCATTGCACGTTGGATAGTGGAGTGTTGCGTCGGGGAATTGTACGGATATTTGGACAGCGTGCAGGCGCGATTGATCGGGTTGGGCGTCGCTTTTCACCCGGCGTATTGCTCGTGCGGAATTACCATTTGAACGGGTCTCTCCCCTGCCGTATCAAAGGCGCATGAAGATCTTCGTCACCGGCGGTGCGGGTTACATCGGCAGCATCTGTGTCGAGCAGATGCTGGAGCGGGGCCACGAGGTCGCCGTTCTCGACAACCTCACCGAGGGCCACCGCTTGGCGGTCGATCCGAGGGCCACCTTCTACCGTACGGATCTGGCCGATCGCGAGGCGGTTAGGCGCGCCATCGGTGAATTCGGTCCCGTGGCCGTCATGCACTTCGCGGCCAACGCGCTGGTCGGGGAGTCGATGACCGACCCGTCGAAATATTTCCGCAACAATGTCGCCAACGGGATCAACCTGCTTGATGCGATGGTCGAGAACGGGGTGAAAAGTTTCGTCTTCAGTTCGACCTGCGCGACATTCGGCATCCCGGAGCGCATGCCGATCGACGAATCGCTGCCGCAGCGCCCGATCAACCCCTACGGTGAGTCGAAGCTCATGTTCGAAAAGATCCTCCGTTGGTATGACGAGATTCACGGGCTTCGTTTCACCGCGCTGCGATATTTCAACGCAGCCGGGGCCTCGGAGAAATTTGGCGAAGATCACCGAATCGAGACCCACCTCATCCCCAATGTGCTCAAGGTCGCGCGGGGCCAGAAAGAGGCCGTGGAGATCTACGGCACGGATTACGAGACCCCCGATGGCACCTGTATCCGCGATTACATCCACATCCTGGACTTGGCGGATGCGCATATCCGCGCGCTGGGCCGCGGGCAGAGCGGTTTCTACAATCTCGGGACGGGCGGCGGGACCTCGGTGCACGAGGTGGTTGAGTGTTGCCGCCAATTGACCGGACGGAATATCCCGCTGATCGAGCGCCCGCGCCGTCCCGGCGACCCGCCCCGCCTCATCGCCGCCTCCGACCGCATCCGGGCGGATCTCGGGTGGGCTCCCCGCTTCCAAAGCATTGAGGCTATCGTGCGCAGCGCGTGGGATTGGCATCAGCGTCACCCCGGCGGATACGGCGACTGAACCTCCCTTTTGGGGTTCGCGGATTTGCTTGGCCTGCGTCGGGGACTTCTCTAGGGTCTCCGCAGCATGCGCAAACCGCCTCTGGCCCTGCTTGGCCTCCTACTGTTTTGCCAGCCAGCGGCCGCCCAATTTGGCAGCTTTACGGATGTCCCAGTGGAGATCCGGGCCGACGGAGAGACGCGCTTTGTCGGCGGTGTGGCCGTGGCGGAGGACAATGTGCAGATCCACTTCCGGGGTACGGATATCTATTGCGACTACGCCGAATACAGCCCGGAGACCCGCGAGGTGCTGCTGGTGGGGAATGTGCGCATTTATCACGAAGATCAGGTTCTCAACGGCCATCGCGCGATCTACAATATGGAGTCTCGTCAGATCAAGGCGCTCGACTTCGACGGCGGCGACCAAGCGATCAAGTTCAGCGCGCTCAGCATGCGTGCCCCCACGCTCAAGCAGTTCCGCGTGCGCTCCATGACTCTCACGACCAGCGACAGCTCGGAGCCTGATTATCAGGTGAAGGCGAAAGGCGCGCGGATTTATCCGGATGACCGGGTGATTTTGTCCAACGCGACGCTTTACGTCGGCCAGACGCCGATCATGTGGTTTCCCTACCTCTACGCCCCGGTGGGCCAAAGCGGTTGGGATATCAAGCCGGGCTTCAACTCGACCTGGGGCGCGTTCCTGCTCCTCGGTTACCGATTTCCTCTCACGGCCAAAACCGATGCCGAGGCGCACTTTGATTACCGCAGCGAACGCGGGGTGGGCTTGGGTATCGACCTGAATTCCGTCTACGGGCCGAAGGACAAGAGCACGGCCAAATTCCGCGCCTACTACGCCAACGACAACAACCCCACGGAGAACAACACCGCTTTCACGCGCTCGCAGGATCCGAGCAGCGACCGCTGGATCGTTTCTTTCCAAAACCGTCTTGTCATCAACGACGACGTTTACGCGACAGCGGACATCAACGCCATCAGCGACCAGTACTTCCTGCAGGACTACTTTCCCGCCGAGTTCGTGCTCGATCCGCAACCGGACAATAACGTGTCGGGCAACTGGCTCACCGAGAACTTCCAGTTCAACATCTTGGCCCGCTGGCAGATGAATGACTGGCAGGAAGTCACCTCCAGGCTTCCGGAGTTCACTTGGACAGCCAAGCAGGCTCCGCTTTTCGGCCTGCCGATTTTCTACGATGGAGCCACGCGCCTCGGCTATTTGCAGCGGCAGTATCCCGAAGGCACCCAGCCAGAATACATCACGCAACTGCAGGACGCGGTCTATAATTCCAGTGTCGTGGCAGGCCTGCCGCAGAGCACCAGCGATCTCGATCCTTACAGCGCCGTTCGCTTCGACACCTTTCACCAATTATCCTATCCGCACACCTACTTCGGCTGGCTTTCGCTCACGCCGCGAGTCGGGTTGCGCGGAACTTATTACAGCCGTACCGGCAACTCCGAGGCGGTTTCCCTCGGTGGAGACTACAGCGAAGCCACCTTCCGCCCGATCGTCAACACCGGTCTGGAAGCCTCATTCAAACTTTCCGCCCGCTACGAAAACGTGCAATCCACGCTCCTCGGTCTCGACGGCTTGATGCACGTGATTCAGCCGTATTTGAATTATTCCTACGTCGGCAATTTCGGCAAGAGCCCCGACGAGATCCTGCAGTTCGACCGCCTCGTTCCTTCGACCATCCTTCCCTCGCTCAACTTTCCCCAGTTCACCGCTATCGACAGCATCGACACCTCGAGCATCCTCCGCCTCGGGGTGCGTAACCGCTTTCTCACCCGGCGGGACAACGACACCTTTGCCTGGCTGTCGCTTGACACCTTTTTCGACGTGAACTTCGACAATCCCTACCTCGATGATCCGGGGGCATTATCCAACGTCTACAACATCCTCGAATTCGCGCCGGTGCCATGGCTGACGGTCGGCGTTCTCTCGCAGGTCCCGATTTCGGATGGCGATGGCAGCTACACCGATTTCAACACCTTCTTCCGGTGGCAGCCCATGCGCGATGTCGCCGTGACCCTGTCGCAGCGCTATATCAACGGCAACCCCTACTTTCAGGATGACAGCCAGGCCACGGGCGGCACTTACTGGCGTATCAACGACAACTGGTCTGTGAGTGCGTCGGGAACTTACGACTTCACCTACGACACATGGTATTTCCAGCGCTACATGGTGCACCGAGATCTCAGCTCCTGGCTGGTCTCCGCTGGGCTTCTTGTCACCGACAATCGCGCGAACTTCAACGACCACAGTTCCGGCGAGGTCGGCGTCGGCGTCCTGCTCATGCTCACGCTCAAGGATGCGCCGCAGGTGAATCTGCCGCTCGCCTTCGATGCCTTGGGCAACCAGCAGCAGAACCAGCAATAGCGACGGGCGATTTCCCTTGGGTCGCGGGGATTTTATGCTTTGCCGTTCAAGCAACTTTCACCCTTCATGGATTTCCTGAGCAATGTCATCTTCCGCCCCCATTGCGGTCTTTGATTCCGGGGTGGGGGGCCTCACCGTGGTCAGGGCCCTACGCCGCGAACTTCCCGCCGAGTCTGTCATTTATCTGGGCGATACCGCCCGTGTCCCGTACGGAGGCAAGAGCCGCCAGACCATCGAGCGATATGCCGAGGAGATCGTGCGCGCTCTGCTCGCGGATGATGCCAAGATGGTCGTGGTGGCCTGCAACACCGCTTCGGCCCTAGCCCTGCCGCGGCTGCGCGAACTTTTTTCCGTGCCGATTGTGGGCGTGATCGAACCCGGGGTGGATGCGGCAATCGACGCAACCCGCTCCGGCCACGTTGCGGTTATCGCGACGAAGGCGACCGTGCGAAGCGGCGCCTACGAGCAGGCGCTGCATGCGGCCCGGGCGAATGTGCGGGTGACGAGCTTGGCTTGCCCGTTGCTGGTGCCGTTGATCGAGGAAGGCTTGATCGAGGATCCGCTGACCGATTCCGTGCTGCGGAGGTATCTCGATCCGGTGCTCTCCACCGATGCCGACACGCTGGTGCTGGGCTGTACCCATTATCCGCTTCTCGCGGCGGCCATTGCGCGTGCGGCTGGTCCCCGTCTCAGGCTGGTTGATTCCGCAGCCAACTGCGCACGCGCGGTCCGGGAGCATCTTGAAAAGGAATCGCTTCTCGCTCCTGCGGACAGCACGGGATCGCTGCGGCTTTTCTTCACCGACGCACCTGATATTTTCCTCGGCGTGGCAGGTCACGCTCTGGGATTGGAAACCAGATCAGCTTCGGTTCGTCCGGTGCCCCACCTCGGCGCTGCGGGGGACGGTGCTGCTTAAGCCAGAGCGGCCGGGGCAGGGGAGGCTATGGGGTTCGTTACCTTGGTGCCTCCGAATTTCGGGCAAAGATACTTGGCCGAGGGGCTGTTGGGACGGGTATGACCGAAGGCCTCGGAGAGGCCGCGCGCCTTGAGCCCCTCCAAGGTTGCGGCGAGCAGCGCTCCACCGATGCCCCGGTTGCGGTATTCGGTTTGGACGCAGGCACCGCTGACCAGATGGACTTCGTTTTCCTCCGGCGCGCAGTCATAGACCGAGACGCCGATGATGCGGTTGCCGTGATAGACAAAAAGGCACGTAGGCTCTTTGGTCAGGGCCTTTTTCACGCCAGGCAGCACGTTGTCCTTGATGTGGAGGGCGCATCCGCTCCACTCGGGATCAAGATTGTAACTTGCGAGCACGATGGCCATCGCCTCCTCGATCTGCTGGTCGCCCGCGGCGCGCAGAACGAATGGTTTGGAGACTTGTGCGGCATCGGCGGGAGTCGCCGACAGATCCCAGCGATAGCGGACGAGTTGCACGGGTTTGGAGGTTATGGACATGGTGGCGGGAGGCTTTTCGAAATCATGAGCCAGAGCTGTCATCGCGGCTGACCCACCAGACTGTGCAGAATAGGACGGCAATGCACGCCGCGAGGGACCCAAAGCTCAACATGATCTATCCCTCCAAACTAATCGCCAGTTTTCCCCAGTCAATGTGATTCACTCGGCGGCCCGGAAGAAGTCGGCCAGGACGGAGCGATAGACCGCCTGCTTCATGGGCGGAGCCAAATTGACGGGAAATGATGCTACATCTTCCCAGCGGACTTCGGTGAACTCGCCGCAGGTTCCCGCCAGGTCGATCTGCGGCTCTCCGGCTTTTTTCATCCGGCAAAGGAAATAGGTCTGCTCCTGCCCGTGGTATCCCCGGCGGTCGGGGCCAGCAGGAAAGTCGTAGCGGTAGCCGCTCCGTTTGGCCTCGATTTCATAAGCGGCTGCCGGAATCCCCACCTCCTCCATCACCTCGCGGCGGAGCGCCTCGTCCGCGGATTCCCCCTTGTCGATGCCGCCCTGGGGGAGCTGCCAGCACTCCGGGTGATCCGATCGACGGCCGATGAGGATCCGGCCGTCGGAGCGCTTGATAAGCGCCGCCACATTGGGGCGGTAGATTTTGTTCACCGGCCCATGTTGATGGCCGTTCGGCGGGGGTGCAAGCGAGGCTTGCGTTGCCAAAAAATGCGGCGGGGCTAAAGTCTGGCCCCGAACAAAGTGCACACCTTGAACGAACCAACCGGGATACCTAAACACGAATGCGGCGTCTTCGGTGTTTTCAACAACGCCGACGCGGCGATCCTCTCCTACTACGGGCTTTTCGCGCTGCAGCATCGCGGCCAGGAAAGTGCGGGCATCGTCACGTCGGAGGGCCCCGGCCAGCCCTTTCATGTTCACCGGGCAATGGGCCTGGTCTCGCAGGTCTTCGATGCCGCTTCGCTGGCGCGCCTCACGGGACGGAGCGCCATCGGTCACGTTCGATACTCGACCACGGGTTCGAGCACGCTGGCCAACGCGCAGCCTCTGGTCGCCGACACAGTGCGCGGTCCGCTGGCCATTGCGCACAACGGCAATCTGACCAACGCCGGTACGCTGCGCGACGAGTTGGAAAACAACGGTTCGATTTTCCAAACCACCGCCGACAGTGAGATTATCCTGCATCTGCTCGCGCGTCAGGCGGCAGCGGGCGAACCACTGGCCGCCTTGCGCGCCCTGCGCGGTGCCTATTCGCTCGTCATGCTCACGACCGAGGCGATGGTCGGCGTGCGCGATCCGCATGGCTTCCGTCCGCTCGTGCTCGGTCGTCTGGGCGAGTCCTGGGTGCTCTCCTCGGAGACCAGCGCTTTCGACCTTATCGGCGCCAAGTTCGAGCGCGAGATCGAACCGGGCGAGGTTGTGGTCATCGACGGAAAAAATCCGCGCTCGCTGCGACCATTCCCGCCGGCGCGTTCCGCATTCTGCATCTTCGAACTGGTTTATTTCGCGCGACCGGACAGCAACCTTGGAGGCGGCAACGTCGCGGAGATGCGCGTGGAGATGGGTCGCCGTTTGGCCCGCGCGCAACCGGTCGAGGCGGATCTGGTCGTGCCTGTTCCCGACTCGGGAAATTACGCGGCGCAGGGCTACTCCGAGGCGAGTGGGATCCCGCTGGGCAACGCCTTTGTCCGCAACCACTATATCGGCCGCACGTTTCTGCAGCCGTCGCAGATCATCCGCGACTTCGATGTCCGCGTGAAACTCAACCTCATCTCGGAGGCGGTGCGCGGCAAGCGCGTGGTCGTCGTCGACGACTCCATCGTGCGCGGCACCACGGCGCGCGCCCGCGTCGTCAACCTGCGCGAAAGCGGCGCGCGTGAGGTGCATCTCCGCATCAGCTGCCCGCCGCACCGCTTCCCCTGCCATTACGGCATCGACTTTCCCGATCCGCAGGAACTGCTGGCCAATCGCATGACGCCCGAGCAGATCAAGGATTTCCTCGGCGTCGACAGCCTGGCCTATCTGTCCGTGGAAGACATGATCGCCTCGACGGGATGGTCGCCGGATTCTTTTTGCACCGCATGCTTCACCGGTGACTATCCGTTGCCTGTCCCGCCGCAGGGCGGCAAAGATTCGATGGAACGGGGGCGCATCCGCCCCGGTTTTTTCCATGACGATGCGCCGGGACTGTTCGACAGGGTCAGTTCATGAAAAAACGTGCCGCCTACGCCCGCGCCGGAGTCGACATCGATCTCGGCAACACCCTCAAGGATCGGCTTCCTTCATTGGTCCGCCGCACGCACGGCCCGCGCGTGCTGGGTGGGATCGGGAGCTTCGGCGGACTTTTCCGCGCTGTTTTTCCTGGCATGAAGGATCCTGTGCTGGTTGCCAGCATGGACGGCGTCGGCTCCAAGCTGAGCGTGGCGGTCTTGGCCGGTCGTCACGACACAGTGGGTGAGGATCTCGTCAACCACTGCGTCAACGATATCGCGGTCATGGGCGCCCGCCCGCTCTTCTTCCTCGATTACCTTGGAGCCGGGCGTCTGGATCCGCGCGTTTTCACGCAGGTCATCGCTGGTTTGGCGCGCGCCTGCCGCCGTGCGGGTTGCGCCTTGATCGGTGGTGAGACAGCGCAGATGCCCGGGCTTTACCGCGGGGCCGATTATGATCTGGTCGGCTGCATTGTCGGCGTCGTCGATCGTGCCCGCATTCTCGACGGATCACGGGTGCGACCGGGCGATGCCTTGGTCGCGCTGCCCTCGAACGGATTGCACACCAACGGCTACACTCTGGCGCGCGACGTGCTGCTGGGCCGGATGAAGCTCGGGGTGGATGACGGCCTGCCGGGGAGCCGGCGGACGGTTGGGGCGGAATTGCTGCGCGTGCACCGCAACTACGAGCCTGCGCTGCGCTCTGTGCCGCCGCGCACTCTACACGCTGCAGCACATATCACGGGCGGGGGACTGCCTGACAATCTGCCGCGTGCGCTTCCGCCGGACTGCCGTGCTTTGATCGAGCGCCGCCGTCTCCGTGTGCCGCACGTGTTCCGGTTGATCGCCGGAGAGGGCAAAGTCGACGATGCGGAGATGCTGCGAACTTTCAACATGGGCGTCGGCATGGTGCTGGTTGTGTCGGCGAAGGAAGCGGACAAAGTTGCCAAGCTATTGCGCGGGCGTGTCATCGGCCGGGTGGAAAAAGGACGTCGCGGCGTAGAATTTTTCTGAGGATCCATGGCCGCGTTCTGGAAGAAAGGCCTCGGCATGGGTGTGGGTGCTGGTCTAGTCGGAGCTGCCGTCGTGGCCCTTCGCTTGCGCGGCCGACCGTTGCCGCAGCCGATGCTTCCGGATGTGATCTCGCCGTCTGTGTTCGCGCGGCGTGTGCAGCGCACCACGCGGGGACAGATCGTCTACCACGCGAGCGGGGAGGGTGCCCCGCTGGTTTTTCTCCACGATTTTTTTCCCGGAGCCGCATCTTACGAATGGTCGAAGGTTTATCCGGCCTTCACCGGGTCGCACCGCGTGATTGCGCCCGACTGGATCGGCTTCGGGGAAAGCGAACGCCCGGACCGTCCGCTGCGGGCGGAGGACTACACGCAGAGCCTCTTTGAATTTGTCCGCGCCACCTGCGGCGGCAGGCGACCGATCCTCGTGGGTTGCGGCATTGGGGCTGCCTTGGCCTGTCTGGCATCCGCACAGCATCCTGAGTTGGCCGCCCGCTTGGTGCTTTTTCATCCGGCCGGCACCAAGCACTGGCTTTCAAGTCGGGTGCCCGCGGCGGTACGGGCGTTTGCGTGGTCGCCCGGTGGGCGGGGCTGGATTTACCGAAGCTATCTCTCGCCGCCCGCCTGCCTTGAGCAGTGGCTCTCGGCCCGCCGCAGCGCCAACTCGGACTTCGCCTTGTCCGAAGCCGTCTCGGTTTACGCCTCTTTCGCCCGCCAATACGGGGCGCAGTGGGCGCTCCAGCGGATCATGTCCGGCCGCTTTTGTACCGAGGCGCTGCCGCGGCGTGAGCACCTTTGTGTCCCGGTCACCATCCTCTGGCCCGGTCGGGTTGCTGGTGACCCGCCGGATATCGCAGGAGGCCAGACCCAGATCCGCCTGCAGTGGATGGACGATGACGGCCCTCTGGCCCCCTTGGACCGTTCGGATGAGATGGTGCAGCGCCTGCAAACCGAGATCCTCCACCCCGTTCACTTGGCCGGCGCGTGATCGGAAATTGACAGGGCGCGTCCCGCAGGGCATGCTCGTTTCCCGTTCTGAATCATTCCGACCATGTCTCATACTGAAATCATCCTCACCACGCACGTCCCCGGCCTCGGCGCGGAAGCCGACATTGTCAAAGTCCGCCGCGGCCACGCCCGCAATTTCCTCATCCCGCGCGGCATGGCCCACGAAGTGACTCCGGTCACCTTGCGCATGACCAACTCGCTCAAGGCTCGCCGCGCCGAGCGGGAGGCCGCCGAACTCAACGAGGCCAACGAAGTCGGCCGTCGCTTGGCCAAGGCCAAATTGACCTTTATTCTCGAGACCGGCGAAAGCGGCAAAGCCTTTGGTTCCGTCACCGCCAAAGACATCGCCGAGCGACTCAAAGCCGAGACCGGGCAAGAGATCGATCGCCACAAAATCATGCTTGAGCGCGCGATCAAGGAGTCCGGCGAGTTCCCCGTGGAAGTCCGCCTCCATCCCGATGTCCATACCAAGCTCAAGGTCACCATTGTGGCCAAGGGACCGGCGCCGACGGCTGAGGCCTCCGACGCCGAAGGCAAGCCGAGGAGCCGCCGTGCGCCAAGGCAGGAGTCTCCGGCCCAAGAGGCTTGATCTTCTCGGAGGGTATATAATTTTTTCGGTCCGCGTTTGACCCCACGGTCAAACCCGCCGCAAAATACAGCGTTCGGGACCAGCATGAATGGCTGGCGCTCGGCCTCCCCACAATGACACCTGCTACCGCTGATCTTACGGGGGCGTCCGCTCCGCGGCGCTCCGGCACTGCGCGACGCAGCGGTAACGGCGCCGCCAAATCCTCTGCGCCCGGAATGTCAGACCCACATCGTCCTCTCCCGCAGGCGATCGAGGCCGAAAAGGGTTTGCTTTGCTCGATCCTCCTTTCGCCACGCGAGGTGCTCACCGATTGCGTCGACCAGATCGAGGAGGAGGCCTTCTACTCCCCGGCCCATGGCGCGGTCTTCCGCGTGCTGGTGGAGATGTGGTCGGCCAACCAGCAGATCGATGTCATCACCCTGACCAATCGTTTGCGCGATCTGTCCTTGCTCGATTCCGTGGGCGGTCCGGGCGCGGTGACCGAACTTATCGGCTACGTCCCGACCGCCGCCAACGCGCCGCACTACCTCGAGATCGTCCGCGAAAAATCTCTGCTCCGCAAAATGATCTCCGCGTGCACCTCCTCGGTCGCCCGCTGCTACGAGGAGCAGGGCGACGTACCGCAGTTGCTCGACGATGTGGAGCGCGAGATCTTTGTCATCGGGGAGAAGCGCTTCCGCAAAGGTGCCCCGCTCATGCGCGACGAGGTCTTCTCTGCGCTGGAAAACATCGAGAAAATCTTCCAGCAGCGCGGCCGAATCAGCGGACTCGCCACCGGATTCACCGTCTTCGACCAGATGACCGACGGCTTGCACCCCGGGGAGATGATCATCGTGGCGGCGCGGCCTTCGATGGGTAAAACCGCCCTGGCCATGAACATCGTCGAGAACGTGGCCCTCAATCTAGAGGAACCGAAGCCCGTCGGCGTCTTCAGTCTCGAGATGAGCACGCAGCAACTGGTCCAGCGCATGCTCTGCTCCCGCGCGCGGGTGAACATGAAGAAAATCCGCTCCGGCATGCTGGCCCGCGCCGAGCATGGCAAACTCAATGATGCCGCCGCCTCCCTCAGCGAAAGCAAGATCTTCATCGATGACACGCCCGGGTTGACCATTCTCGAACTGCGGGCCAAGGCCCGACGACTGCGCGACCGTCATCGCATCGAGATGATCGCCATCGACTACCTGCAATTGTGCCGCTCCACCTCGCGCCGCGGACAGGATAACCGGCAGATCGAAATCTCCGAGATCTCCGCCGGTATCAAGGCGCTGGCCAAGGAACTCGAGATCCCGATCATCGTCCTCGCCCAGCTCAACCGCCAACCCGAGCAGCGTGGCGGTGGCAAGCCGCGCATGTCCGACCTGCGCGAATCGGGTTCGCTGGAACAGGATGCGGATGTGGTCGCATTGCTCGTGCGACCCGAGGTCTACGAGGAGGACGAGGAAGTGAGATCGGACCTTTCCGGCAAGGCCGAGTTGATCATCGCCAAGCAGCGCAACGGTCCCATCGGCGAAATCCCTCTCACCTTCATCAAGGAATACACGCGGTTCGAGAACTGCGCGCTGGATCGTCCGTCTGAATCCCAGGGCTATAGCGAGGGCTGATCCCCGCCGCTGAACACCGGCACGAACGCGAACTTCGTTCCGTCGAACAAACCGAGATCGCTCAGCTTCAGGGCGGGAATGACGAGGAGCGCGAGGAAGGAAAGAGTCATGAAGGGAGCCTGCAGCTTGCTGCCCAATTCCTTGGCTGCATGCGAAAGGCTGGCGTAGCCCTCGGCCACTTCCTCGGCAAATCCATCGCTCATCAGGCCCGCGACAGGCAGCGGCAGCACCAACTCGCTTTTGCCCCCCACCGCGGCGATGCCGCCCTGGTGGCGGATGAGGAGATTCACCGCGCGGGCGAGTTCCTCATCCGAGGCGCCGACCGCCACGATGTTGTGGCAATCGTGCGCCACGCTCGAGGCGATGGCCCCTTTCTTCAACCCGACCCCGCGGACAAAAGCCACGGCGGGTGCGGTGTCGGCGTAGCGGTTCACCACGGCGATCTTGAGCAGATCGTGCGCAGGATCCGCGAAGACCCGCCCGCCGGTCACGGTCGCGTCGGCCTCGCCGGAACCGGTGACGATCTGCCCGTCGATCGCCTCGATGACGCGGATCTTGCCGCATCCGGCTGGCACCGCGAAGTCCTCGGGTTTTTTGGCCGTGGCCAGAAATTTATTCACCACCGGAGATTTGGTCCGCGGTAGCAGCGATTTGCCGTCGCGTGCGACGCATTTTCCGTCGATCCAAGTCTCTTTGACCTTGAAGCCGGTGAGGTCGTGCAGGCGGATAAAGTCGGCCGGGTCGCCCGGTCGCAGCAGGCCGCAGCGCAGACCGTAGTGCTGCACCGGGTTGAGGCAGGCGGCGCGCAGCGCGTCGAAGACCTGCACGCCCTCGGCCACCGCGCGGGCGCAGAGGCTGTTGATGTGGCCCTCCATCAGGTCGTCGGGGTGCTTGTCGTCGCTGCACAGCATGCAGGAGTCCGGATGCTCGTTGAGCAGGGGCCACAGCTCGCGGAAGTTTTTTGCCGCCGATCCCTCGCGGATGAGGATCTTCTGCCCGAGCAATATTTTTTCGCGCGCTTCGTCGATCTGGAAGCACTCGTGGTCGGTCTCGATGCCTGCCACCACATAGATTTTCAGTTCCTCTCCGCGCAACCCCGGGGCGTGACCGTCGATGTGCTTCCCGTATTTTTTGGCGATGGCGATCTTTTCCATCACCATGGGATCGCCGTGGATGACACCGGGGAAGTTCATCATTTCCGAGAGGTAAAGGAGCGACGGATCCGCGCATAACTCCTCGACGGCTTCCGGGCCGATCGTGGCGCCCGCCGTCTCGAAACTCGTCGCCGGCACGCAACTGGGGATGCCGAAATGGATTTTGACTGGTGTTTGCGCGGCCAGTCTCTGCATGTAGCGCACGCCTTCGAGCCCGAGCACGTTGGCGATTTCATGCGGGTCGGAGACCGTGGCGGTTGTGCCGTGGATCACCGCGATGCGCGCGAACTCCGGCGGGGTCAGCATCGAACTCTCGATATGGACGTGCGCGTCGACAAATCCAGGGCAGAGGTAGCTCTCCTCGGTCACACTGTGGTCCTCAACGACCGATTGGATGTTTCCGCCCGCGACCTCGATCACGCCGGGAAAAATCCTGCGGTGGATGAGATCAATAATTCTGCCGCGATGCTTTTCCGTGGGCCCCGCCATGGCCTTGCAGGCTAGCTAATCTTTGAAGTGGCGCAAGGCCGCGAGCGTTCTCTCGACCGGCAATCCGATGACATTGGAGCGGCATCCCTCGACCGATTCGACGATCAATTCCCCGTGTTCCTGCAGGGCATAGGCCCCCGCCTTGTCGAGCACGTCGACCCGGGACAGATATTCGCCAACCGCCGAGTCGCTCAGCCGTCGGAATTTCACTCTGGTTATTTCGTGGAATTGCACCCGGATATTGCGGCTTATTTGCACGATGTGCACGCCTGTGGCCACTTCGTGGGTGCGATCCGACAACGCAGCCAGCATGAGGCGCGCCTCCGCCCCGTCTCTCGGCTTGCCCAGCGGGCAGCCATCCATCCAGACCAGAGTGTCGGCCCCGAGAACAATTTCCTCCGGATGGCTTGCCGCGACTTCCAGAGCCTTGGCCTCTGCGGTGGCTTCGACCAAGGCGTACAGCCCCATCGAGGCGTCGAAACTTTCCGCAACGGTGGCGGGTATCATGCGAATCTTTTTGAGTCCAGCGGCCAAGAGCAATTCTTTGCGGCGCGGCGAGGACGAAGCGAGAATCAATGGCGGGATCAATAGAAGTCGCCGTCGTCAGGAAACCCGTGGTCGTGGCGGATTGTCTCGAGGCGGCGGCGCGTGCGGCGGCCTTCGCCCAGTTCGCGGTTCACGCGCACCCCTGCGCCGATCAGCAGGGGAATCGTGGCGGCCAGACCCGCAACGAGCGCGGCAATGCCGATACGCTGCCGCGCATTGCTGCCTAAACGGCCAGCCACCAGAAGTCCGGCGCCTACACCGACAGCCATTTCGGCGGCAGCGGCAACCGAAGTCGCCGAGAGGTTTTGGGTGAATCTTTCCAGAAGTGGAGCCACGATGACGAACCCTTAGCCCCTTTTTGTCCTTCTGGCAACCGCCAACTCCCCTGGAATGCGCTTTTCCTCGTGCCGAGGGTTGCGCCGCGTGCCGCAAAAATGTCACATAGCAACATGTCAGTTAATTTGTATGTGCTCATCCTCGCAGGCGGCAGCGGTGAGCGTTTCTGGCCCTGCAGCCGCCGGGCGCGCCCGAAACAACTGCTCAAACTTTTTTCCGACCGCACCATGCTGGAAGAAACCGTCGCGCGCCTCGGCCGTGATGTTCCGCCCGAACGCATTTTCGTTCTGACTAATCGCGACCAGGAGGCCACGGTGCGCGTCGCTTGCGCGGGACTGCCCGCGGAAAACATCGTGGCCGAACCGGCCAAGCGCGACACCGCTCCGGCCGTGGCCCTCGGCGTGGGCCTTGTTCTGCGCCGCGACCCGCAGGCGGTCATGGCTGTGTTACCCGCAGACCACTTGATCAAGGATGACGTCGCCTTCCGCCGCGATCTGCTCGCCGCCGCGCAAGCAGCGCTCGGTTCCGGGGCGCTGCTCACCATCGGGATCAAGCCCTCCTGGGCGTGCCCGGGCTTCGGCTACATCGAGCAAGGCCCTCGCCTCGCCGGCGACAGCGAGATCTACGAGGTCAAACGCTTCCGCGAGAAACCGAATGCCGAAACGGCCGAGTCGTTCCTCAAGCAGGGCAACTTCCGCTGGAATGCCGGCATGTTTGTCTGGTCGATCCCGGCCATCATGGCCGAGCTGGCCAGGCAGGCTCCGGAGTTGGCGGAATTTGTTGCGCGGATGCGCACGGCCGACGACCTCGAGGCCTTTCTCGCCGCAGAATTTCCGAAACTGCCGAAAATTTCCGTGGATTACGCTATCATGGAGAAAGCCGCACACGTTCTCGAACTCGAGGCGGGCTTCGACTGGGACGATGTCGGCAGCTGGCTGGCGGTGGCCAAATACCTCGACCAGCACGAAGAGGACAACGCCTCCAACAGCCCGCTGACCACCGCGGGCGCCTCGCGCAACATCGTTTTTTCCGACCGTCCCAAGCATGTTGCGCTCGTCGGGGTGCAGGATCTGATCGTCATCGACTCGGGCGACGCTCTGCTGGTCTGCCATCGCAGCGAAGCCGAGAACATCAAAAAACTCATTCCGCAGATTCCGGAGGAACTGCAGTGAATTCGAGGGTCGAGGGCTCGGGGATGAGGAAAAAGCGCTTCACTGTTTCAGGAATTTCCTCAGTGCTCCTTCTGGTAAGCATCGCCGTCGCTTGCCTCCCTCAGCCACTTCCATGAGTCGTATCATGGCTGTCGATCTCGGGTCGGCCCGCACAGGCGTCGCGGTCAGCGATGAACTCGGCATGCTGGCCCAGCCGTGGAAGACACTGCCCGGCGGCGAGGCTGCGCTCGACGCGGTGGTGGCCGCCGTCGCGGAAATGAAGCCCTCCCGCGTGCTCGTCGGTTTGCCGCGCAACATGAACGGCACCTACGGCCCCGCAGCTGAGGGAGCCCGCGCTTTCGCCGAGAGCTTGCGCGCGCTTGTTTCCTGCGAGATCGAGTTGTGGGACGAGCGCCTGACCACGGTCGCTGCCCACCGGGCTCTGCGGGAGAGCGGACGGAAAACGCGCGACCACCGCGGCGTCGTCGATCAGGTGGCCGCGCAGATCCTCCTGCAAAGCTGGCTTGATCGCGCGCCATGCGACTGAAATTCACGTTGGCCTACGACGGCGCTCAT
>JBAXCT010000004.1:0-26662 GCA_037141375.1 Chthoniobacterales bacterium
TCACGCCGAGGCGGCAGGCGGCGGCGCAGCGTGCTGACACCTGTCTTCTCGCCCTCACCTTGTCCCATGCCCAACGCCCCCATGGAGTCGCCGTCTAGAACGTCCCCATATTCCGCCTCAAGCTTTTCTGGATCCTCGCCCTTCTCCATGCGCGCCAGCATCTCGACCATAGGTTCGGGCATCTTCTCACCCGTAATGTCCATCATCTTGCGCATAAGCCGTCCGAGTTGGCGTGGATCGGGGTTTTCATCGTCCATGCCAGACATTTCCCCAGCCAAGCGCATCATCTCGGCCTCCTGGCGCGGATCCAGATCCGGCATTCCCTCGCCGCCCGGTTCCTCGGTCTTTTCCTTGGCCCGACCGGTGATGGCAAAAGCCGAGAGCACGCGCTCCATTTTTTTGTCCGCACCGTCCGGGCACTTCGGAACAACATCCGTCCCGACGAGCTTGCGCGCGTAGAAACTGTAAATCTTGTGCGAATCGGTTGAGTAGTATTCGTAGATGGGCATGACTCAGAGGTGACGAGTGACTAGTGGCGAGAGGAATGAGTCCGGAAGACAGGTTCCTAATTGCTAACTGTCTTGCAACAGCAGCTTGAATCTTTTGTTGCGCTGGTAGCGGTAGGTTCGGAATCCGCGGACATCGAGCGTCACAATATCGCCGCAGTTCAATTCATTCGCACAAGCTACGAGCGTGGCATCCGCGTAGTCCATCGGGGCATCTGCGTAGCGCTCCATCAAGAGCGCGGCAGATTGCAGTGATTCCGGGTCGAAACAATTGACGATTTCAGCATGGATTCCGCGGAGCCACTCAGTAAGTCGTGTAGGACCGTTGGTAAGATTCTGTAAGAAGAACATCGCTTCGGTAACGACAGCCCCGGTCGTGACAACTAGTCCCGTCAAGGAGCTGAAACTATCGTAGACCGCGTCGTGCTGCGGGTCGTCGGCATCCAAAGACGCCACGATTGGCCCCGTGTCGAGCAGGACGGATTTCACGAGCGCCAATTCGCTGACCTGATGCGTTCCTTCAGCGGGTGCGCCTTGGAGGAGGACGAACCTGCAGAGCGCAAGCTACCGGCCAGTTTCCCCAACCGCTCGGCGAAAGTGGAATTAACCAAATCCCGCGAGATCAAGTCGCGGACGTATTCAGATTCCGTTTTTTTCAGAGCTCCGGCAGCTTTGCCCAAACTTCTCTTTTGGCTTTGCGGCAATCGAATGGTCAATGTGGCCGTGTTCATACCATAAGAATACGATCAGTAAGACAAACCGCAAGACATCTACTAACCGCGGCATCGGCATCTTGCCGATGATTTTCCTCAAACCATGGGCAGGATGCCCATGCCACCTCCTATAGCGGCCCCGCTACATTTTTCCCTCAAGCCCCAACCTCTCCCGCCCGTAGCTGCGTTTCTCGACCGCTTCGCACCACGCCGTGTTGTCCAAATACCACTCGACCGTGCGGCGGATGCCGGATTCAAAAGATTCGGAAGGCTTCCACCCCAGCTCGCGGGTCAGCTTGGAAAAGTCCATAGCATAACGCAGATCGTGGCCGGGACGGTCGGTGACGTAGGTCTTCAAGCGTACATACGGCCCGCCCGTATCCGGACGTAACTCGTCGAGGAGCCCACAAATAGTATCCACCACATTGATGTTCATTTTCTCGGCGGCGCCACCGATGTTGTAGGTCTCTCCGAGCCGTCCGCCCTGGAGCACGGTCCAGATGGCGCGGCAATGATCGTCCACAAAGAGCCAGTCCCGGATGTTTTCCCCTTTCCCGTAGATCGGCAGGGGCTTGCCTTCGATGGCGTTGCGGATAATCAGCGGGATCAACTTTTCCGGAAATTGGTAAGGCCCGTAGTTGTTCGAGCAGTTGGTGGTCACAACGGGCATCTTGTGCGTGTGGAAAGCCGCCCGGACGAGAAAGTCGCTGGCCGCCTTGCTCGCCGCATAGGGACTGTTCGGCGCGTAATGAGTCAACTCCGTGAAGGCCGCATCACCCGACTGCAACGTTCCATAGACCTCATCCGTGGAAACGTGAAGGAAGAGGAACTTGGCCTTCCGCTCTCCTTCCAACTCCTTCCAATAGCCGCGCACCGCATCGAGCAGTCGCTGTGTCCCCCGCACATTCGTCGTGATGAACGGCTCAGGCGAGTCGATGGAGCGGTCGACATGCGACTCCGCGGCGAAGTTGATCACTGCACTGATTGCATGATCACGCAACAATTGCCCAACGAGGCTTCGGTCCCCGATGTCGCCCTGCACGAAGATATGCCGAGGATCGCTGTCCATATCGGCCAACGATTCCAGACACCCGGCGTAGGTCAGGAGATCAAGGTTCACCAGCTTGCCGACCTTCCACTCAGGCGTCCGCAGGGCAAGCCGAACAAAATTACCGCCGATGAAGCCAGCACCTCCGGTGACGAGAAGATTCATAGGAATATGGCGTGTGACCAGTTAGTTTTCTTGGCAGCCGTTCCCCGGCCCAGCGGTCCAGCACGCTGCTTCTTTATTCATGCACAACCCGGCGACTTTGAGCGTCGCCTCACCGACGATCCGCCGTTCACGGGCTTCGGTGAGGATGGCCACCGTATCGGCAAGATTCGAAAGCATATCCAGTTTCTTGGTCAATGGCATGTCTGCAATCTGGAGCAGATGAAACATCTCAGCACCTTGGGAGGCGCAATAAAACAATGGGCCTCAGAATATATCCAGCGTTTCATTCGGAGGGCTTAGGTACATGAGGAGCAGTCTTCGCTTGCGGCGCTCGCCCAGCACCCTTGGCGAAAAGATTGAACGCCTCATCGATGAATGCCAGTTTCTCGGAAAACGGAAGGTCGCAGGTCTTAAGTAAGGCAGAGATGCGCGCACCCTCATAGGACGCGTAGAACCATGGGTCGTCTGGATACCCTCGTCTTTTCATCCCTCGTATAGCGTGTTCAGGGCGTCGATATCTGCCAAGTCCTGCGGCCGAGAAGCTTCGCGTTTCAAATCAAGCAGCGCCTCAAGCCGAACGATTCGGACCATCAGATCCGGGTTGATTTGTTCAATCCGGGCGTTTTCCCATTCTGTGTCGAAAACGAAAGGTTCGCGAACAAAGATATCCACGTCCGGTGACTCATCCCTCCAAAACTGAAGGACGATCATGTTTTTTTCGCTAATGAGTCGCTCGCGGGTCGCGGCCACCGAAAATTCGGTAGCCGTGATTGGAATTTTGGGACAGTAGCCAACTTTTGCGAGTGAGGCAAAAGCGGCGACGATGTTTTGCGGATCGAGGGCGACGACCAAATCGATATCCTTCGTTGTGCGCAGATAACCATGAGAGGCCACAGCCAAACCGCCAACAATGATGTAGCGAATCTCCGCCGCATTCAGCGCGCCAACGACGTCAACAACGCTTTGCTTAAAGTGCATTGGAGCAACCAATCATGAAGTTGAGCCAACTTTTCGCACAACCCTCATCACTCACCCCTCAACTTTCTGTCAGCTTACCGCGGCCAGACGCAGCACTCGCCAGGCTGCCTCGAGCGAGATGGCAGTGGACATCTTCGAGTCACCTTCACGGCGTTCGGTGAAAACAATGGGCACCTCTTTAATGGTAAAGCCCTGCCTCCATGCTGTGTGGTGAAGCTCGATTTGAAATGCGTACCCCTCGGCTTGCACATTACTCCAATCGAGATCCCGCAGGACCTCGGCGCGAATAGCCTTGAATCCGCTGGTCGGGTCACTCATCGGTAACGCGGTCAGGGAGCGAACGTAGAACCCTCCGAACGTACTGATGAAAAGGCGGCTCTGAGGCCAGTTCAACACCGAGATGCCGCCGAGATAGCGCGATCCCACGGCGATATGCGCACCCTTTTCGAGCACCTCAATAAGTTGCGAAATATCAGCCGGATCATGGGACAGATCAGCATCCATTTCGACGGCCGCTTCATACCCATTATTCAGCGCCCACTGGAATCCGCGACGATAAGCTGTGCCAAGCCCGGACTTGGCTTGCCCCTCCAAAAGAAAAACACGTTTATTGAACTCTGGTCGCGAGCGCACCAAGCCAGCCGTTCCGTCGGGTGAGGCGTCATCGACAACAAGAACATCGACTTTGCGCGGCAGGCTCATCACTGAATCGAGAGTCTTGTTGATCGAGTCCCGCTCATTGTAGGTCGGAATGACCACCACCACCTTGTTGATAGCCCCTTGAGCGAGCGGCAGTGAAGGCTTGTTCTTGCCCGAACCCGTCCACCAATCCTTCCAGCGGCGAGGGATGAAGGGCAGTTGCATGATGATCAACAAGCCAAGAACACCAAGCCACGAGAGGCCGGAAATCCAGACGCACCAGTTGTACCAAGGCGGGGGCGAGAAAATTAAATCGATCGGCCCTTCCGTCTGGGTCAAATTAACCGCCATCAGTCCGCCGAATGCCTTGTAGACGGGAATCTGGGAACCATCGGAGTAGGCGCGCCAGTCGGGGTGCCATGCTTCCGTGACAACCAACCATCCCTCGCGCACACCGACGGGATCGAATACCATGATTGACGAATTTTGTCGCGGCCTGGCGTAGGGAACTCGCACAAATGGCGATCCAGGGGTTTGCGCATATTTTTGGGATACTTGAATGCCATTTTGCGCCGATCCGGTTCCGGCAAGGAAAGGGAGGTTGCGATCGCTGGAAGACAGTTCGATGGGAGCGGCATTAATTTTTCCCGATACCTCCAAAAACACCGACGCCAAAGTTTCTGTTCCGGGATCCATGGCAATGTAATCTCGAGCGATGAAGGCTGGAGCGAGGGAGTCCTTGTTTTCCAGCACCTTAATGAACTCCGAGTCAAATCCTGTAGGATAAGCTTGGCTGAAGGCGCTCTGCACACCCTCGGGTGTGAACGGATCTTTTTTGTCGAGGAGCACGTGGGAGATGCCAGCGACCCGCATGTAGGTCTGCATGGCAATCGGCGAAGAATTGGCGCCACTGACTAAAGCCCTGACTCCCCGCATCTGGAAATGGCTCCAAGCTGCTTCGCTATTCAATCCGCGTCCCGATTGCATCGGCGTGCGCAGGTAAAAATAGCGTCCGGACATCGGGTAGACTCGCCCATCAATGAGTGATGTCTTTAGGTAGTTCTGCGAGCGATCGAAGTCAGCGAAGGTTTGAGCCGGCAAACCGGGCGTGAAAAATTTCGAGAAATAAGCCGAGCTGTCGAGCAACAAGACAAGGCCAAGCAGTCCAGCAACGACCATTCGATCACGCTTCTCGATGAGCGCCCCGAACAACTGCTGCAAGGCGAGTGCACCGGCCACGGCCGCTGCGAAGAAACCGACTTCCCAGAAGCCCCAGGGCGCACGGATATCCCGGTACATCGGAAGCTTTTCCAAGATAACAAAGCCCGGAACAAAAAGATAAATCACAATGACGATGGCTGCCCAGAATCCTCGACGAGGACCGGCCGGCAGAATTGCGTATATCAGAAGCGGCGGGACGCATGTCATGAACCACATCAGTGCCGCAATCCAGTCCGGGGCCTTGATCGATCCTTTGAGGAATTCCTGCAGGCCGGTAAAAACCGAGAAGGGCCCCTGTGAGAGCCAGAGAGCCAGCAGCGTCATTCCGACAAACAACCGAAGCAGCACACCGCTGCGCGTCGCGAGCCATTGGGAGTTTTTGCGCGACCACCAAAACACCGCACTTATCGAAAAAAGCGTGACAAGCCCGATGTAGAACTGCCCGCGATCCGCAGTAAAATCCGCACGCATCTGCGACAGCAAACCATTGCCGCGATCGAGCACCGAGATGAAGTTTTTGATCGAGAACGCCTGCTGCCATCCCTCGAAGTTGTCCATCGAGAACGCGGCCACCCACTGGTATTCACGGCGAAGGGGCAAAAGCAGAACGACGGACATCAAAAAAACGAGCCCGAGAGCCACGAGGCTCCCCCGCACCAGAACGGTCCGCCGCGAGGGATACTCCCTCATCAACCAGATGTAGAAGACGAGAGCGAAAGGCAAAAACATGAAGGCCAGTTTGGCATAGGTCAGCATGAGTGCGGACCACACCAACCCCAGCAGTGCGGAGGCTCGCCAGGAACCATCCACGGTCACTTTCATGAAGCAGAGCAGAATAAGCGGAATGAATACATACGCCAAAGCACTGGCCACGTGCTCAAAATTGGCGACACGCAGGAGAATCTGGGCATTGACTGCGTAAAGCAAACCGGCGATGAAGGCCGTCCAGCCATTTCCCGTGAGCTTGCGAGCAAAAGCGTAGGCCGCGAATGCGGAGACAGGGATGGTGAGAAGCCCCAACACTTTCAGACCGTTTGGACTGCCGAAGATCTGCTCGAGAATCAGCGAAAGAGTCAAAAAGAAAGAAACGGCGAAGTAAGTAGCGGACGAGCCTCCCTGCATAAAATTCGGTGTCCACCACTTCAACTGGCCGCCGAGGAACAGAGTTTTAAACTCGTACAGAAAGCGCCCAGAATCGCTGTACAGTTCCTCAAGGGAGGGAGTCTGTCGAAGCCAACCCCACGCGAGGACAGCAGTAACCGCTGACACAACGAGTACCAAGACAACTAAGGAACTATCCTTTAAGGCGGAAAATCCGGGATCGGATTTAGCGGTTTTTTTAATCTTTGTATTCATCTAAGAACCTTGTTCAGAGGCCGAAACCTCTCCCAATAGCAGCCAACGCAGGGCGGCGAAAACCTTTGCAACGAGGACCATGCGGGGTCTGCCCGCGTGGTAACGTCCTTCACGATGCAGCAACTGCCCGTCGGTTACGAGCCGCTCTATACGCGCTTCGAGCACGACGCGGCTGTTGTAGGCAGCGAGCAGCTGGTCCGGCTGACATCCTTCAGCCGCAGCAACCTCGCGGAGAATACGAATGCGAAGTGACGCTTCCCCGATATTTATGAAGTGGAAATAAAAATACCAAGAGCACACGAAAAGCACCGCGTTTGAGACTCCCAGACAAATGTTGTCGGCCTGTCCACCGCTGCCCCAAAGGGCGAAGGGGATCTCGCCGGCGAGCAAGACAAGGACACCAGCCGCGAAGCCGAGGAAAAGGGAAGCTACTACGCCGATCGATCCTCGCGAAAACCTGACGCTCCCGATTTGCACGGCACTAGTCACGAACAAAGCGGCAAGGAGAAGAAGAGCATGCTGGAGAAGTTGAAGATTGGACATCGTTTACCCCCCCCAGTGCTCGAGCCCCATGAGTCGGCGGGGCAAAACAAAAGCTTCGAGAAAACAACGGCCATGCAAAGTCAGAAACAATCCCCCGTCCTCGCGGCGAAGCTGTCCGATCCGCTCAAGCCCCTTGATCCGAACGCCGATAAACTCGTCGTCGCTGAACAGCGCCAGCGCGGCCTCTGTGGTAAGACCCTCCCTCGATCCCTGCGCCGCAAGCACGATGAGAGTTGATGGACTCTTCGCCTCCAGCGTCGCGTATGTGATAAGATAGAGGAGGCTGACTGCGGAGGACAAAGCGAGAGCATAGAGCACAGCCACGATTGAGGCGGGATAGAGCAAGGGCACCTTGCTCCCCGAGAGAGCCGACAGAGCGAGAAACCCGAGGAGCGCTGCTCCGATCATCAAGGCCAGTACACGCGTGTCGGATGCCGGTCGCTTAATCCGCCAAATGATGATCTGCGCAACGAGAACGAGAGTCGGGACACCCAGTCCCCAGATAAGCACGCTCATTTCGGTTTCAGTTTGATTCGCGCGAAACACGCCGCGCCGCGAAACCGTAGGTTCCGCGGCGAGAAACGTGCACCTGCCACAGGAGGCTCAGGAACGTTCCTATCACCTCTACAAAGTTGGAAAACTTGATCGCTTGCGACTTGGTGGCGGCCTTGTTCATCTCGCCGGGAATTTCGAGAAAAGAGAGATCTCGGCGAAGCATTTTGACATTGGTCTCGGCCATGATGCTGTAACCACGCGCTTGGATGTCGCAATCGCGGAGCAGGCATGTAGGCCAGACTGTGTTGCCATTGATGTATTTGAGATGGATGCCGAAAAAAAGTACGTAAGTCATGGAAAAGAGAGTCGACACGACATGCCTGAAACTGCCCCTTTCCTCTGTGTTCATGACGTAAGAAACAACGACATCGGCCGCATCCTTGTTGCGCAAGAGATCTCGGACCAAACAAGACGAGACATTGTTGTCGCCGGCAAAAATAGTGAACTTCTCCCCTCTGGCCTGCGCCAAGGCCTCGCGAAAGGAAGCGCCTACGCCTTGGGGATTGGCGTGATGGATCACCCGTACGCAGGGCATAGTCCGGGCACACTCGTCCGCGATCTTCCCTGTGGCGTCAGTGCTGCCGTCGTTCACGACGATGATTTCCACCTCTACACCGGCCATTTCATCGGCCGCGCTTTTGATTGACGCAACGGCCGCAGCGACATTCTTCTCCTCGTTCAGCGCGGGAACCACGGCCGTCACCATACCGCGGACCGCGGGGGAGTTGGCTGCTCCGTTCACCACGGCACAGCGTCTTTCATGGTGACGAAAAGACTGCCTTCTTTGTGGGATGTCGGCATGTCCGTCACAACACGAACTTTGCCCCATCCAGTTTTTTGCGAGAACATGTTGATTCCCTTGGAGAGTAGGTCGGCATGGATAACCGAAGCATTGGCCTCGCTCCCCACCTCGGCGACGATATCCACCGTAGCCGCTTGGCCGGGCTCCAATTTTGAAAGAAGGGCGGCCTCATGGCCCTCGGCATCCATTTTGATCAGGTCATTTTCTGCGTAGACGGACGCGATGTCTACCAACTCGACTTCAAACTCCTCCTTCTCACCATAAGAGTTCTTAACTCCCGCCAGATGGCTGCCCGTTGTATTTCCAAGGACCCGCACAAAGCGCGTTTTTCCGCCACTGGTAGAAACCGCCGCCTGAATTGGTTGCACGGTGCTGATGGCATTGCGCTCCAGATTCGCGCAGAGCCTCGCGAAGTGATCGGGGTCGGGCTCGAAGCAACGAACGGAGTAGCCGCAGCGGCCAAGCATCAAACTATGCAGCCCGATATTTGCCCCGATATCGGCCACTTTTGAGTAGCGACTGCGGTTGGCATAGTAAAACGCAAAGATGATAATTTCGTCGAGCCCGAAAAGATCGAGGGAAGATATGGCGCCCATGCGGTGATGGGGAAAAGAAATCTTTCCAAATTGCCAAAAGGGTTGTTCGCCTGGTTGTTCGCTTGAAAACAACTCAGCGATGCGTTTCCGCGCCGTGTCGCGTAGATCGATGTAAGGTTGCGTTCCCGGGATATGGGACTCCGGCGAGTGCATCAATATTTCGAATAATTCATCCATAATTTTCGGAATCAGGCTTTCTGGGACACCGCCAGCGGTTCCACCAGCATGTTATCCATAAACTCTTTTCGATCAAGAAGAGGCGAGCTGTCTTCGTTGGGCCTCCCGAATTGCACCTGAGGAACAACGCGCTCGTTGGCAGCGATCTCGATGTTGGTGAAGCTGTAGCCCGACTCTGACAACGCAAGGGACAAAGTCGCCCGCAATTTTTCGTTCCGCGAAACCGAGAAGACGGGGTATCCATAAGCCTGCGCGACTTTTTCGAAATCGGGGAAGGCCAGACCGCCCTCGATGGAGGTCGCGTAGTATTTAGATCCCAGCCACATTTCCTGTGTTTGCTGCACCATCCCGTGTCCGTGATTGTTGAAGAGCAGTACTTTGATCGGCAGATCGTGCTTCGTCACCGTGACCAGCTCCTGCAGGTTCATCTGCAGACTGCCATCGCCGGCAATCAAAACAATCCTTCTGCCCGGCCGGGCCAGGGCGGCACCGATAGAGGCCGGAAGCCCCCAACCCATTGGAGTGAAATTGAAGGCATGGAAAAACCGCTGCCCGGGCTTGAACTCGAACCCCTGCATCATCCAAGCCAAAGCACAACCTGTCTCGGAGACAACGATATCCCCGGGTTCGAGAAGATCGGATATGGTTTTGGCTAAATAATAGGGATTAATGGCACCAGGCGAGGAACTACCCGCCACAAGTTGCGGATACTTCTCTTTCCACTCCACAACGCGGGTGCGCCACGCCAAAATATCAGGAAGCTTCGACTTCTCGATTCCGGCCTTGAGCAGAGGCAAAAAGTCCCCGATCGACGCGCACACCGGGACGTCGATGTACCTGCCCAGTTTGTTAAACTTTCCGAGTTCAGCCGGATCGATATCAACCATGGCAATCTTGGCCCCCCTGGCAAACGTCGACGGCGGGCTGCCAGTCGCCTTACTGTCGAGACGAGAGCCAATCGAGAGGATGAAGTCCGCGTTCTGCACGCAGAAATTCGCGTAGCGCGTGCCGTGGGTTCCAAAGCTTCCCACGCATAGGGGATGATCGTGCGGCATGAGGTCCGCCGCAGCCCACGTGGTTACAACAGGCGCACCGATCTCCTCCACAATTTCCATTGTCTCTTCCTCGGCTTCTGCCAAGTGAACACCCCACCCGAGGACGATGCAGGGCCTCGCTGCCCTTTCCAATTCCACGACGATCTTCTCCACCGACTCGGCCAACATCGCATGCTGATCGGCACCACCCTTGATCGCTGGACTTGTCCATGAATCCAAATCCGCCTCTTCCACGTCCGCACGCTGGATGTCATCGGGGATATCGACAACAACCGGACCAGGGCGACCTTGTCTCGAGCGGTAAAGAGCCTCGAGAAGTTCACGCTTCACGGACCGCGCGTCAGAAATCTTGACGGCGTAATTTGTGATGGATCGGCACATTTCCACGAACTCAGTCTCCTGAAAACCCATCTGGCGTACACCGGTGTCACCTTTGTCGCGGAAGCGCGCCACATTGCCGGTAAGGAACAAGACGGGAACCGAGTCGTAATAGGCGCTGGCGATTCCCGTGATGAGGTTGGTGGCCCCGGGGCCGCTGGTGGCCACTGCACAACCGCGTCCGGACGTCAGGCGCGAGTATGCATCGGCAGCCATGGCTCCCGCTTGCTCGTGCTGCGGACAGACCAGGTTGAGTCCGGGCGTTTCTGCAATCGAATGGATAAGGTGCAGCGAAGCACCTCCCGAGATGGCGAACACGTGGCAGAAACCTTGCTCCCGTAGGATTTTGGCGACGATGTCAGATACTTTCATGGAATTCTTTTACCTCAGCAGATCGTTGGCCTGCCGTCTCAAGCGGAAGGCATCAGGGTTTTGGCGAAGAGCACCAGCCAGTTCAGAGCCGCGGGTGTCCCAAACATCGCCGACGAGTGATATGTTACGGCCACCTACGGTATCCCGCCCGGCTTCCACACACCAACGCAGGCACTTGTAAATGCGGTCATGGCTCACACCGGGATCGCCGCTGACGAGAAATCCACGAATACGCTCAAAGTTGCTTCCGGCACGCTCTCCTGCATCCAACGTCTGAACGTGAATTTTGGTTCGGACAATTCCCGGACCAATAATGAAACAGTTGATGTCCTCGTTCTCGGCGTGAAGAAGTTCGCACATCTTGATAAGGAAAATTTTCGACGCCGCATATGCCGAGTATCCCGGGGCCGGACCGTTTGTGCCGGCCCCAGCAAAGAAGGCAACATGGGCCATGCCTTTTCTCCGCAGCGGATAGAGCGCCTTGAGCAATTCAAGTTGCCTGATGCAATTGACCTCCACGGACTGGCGCCACGCATCGGTATCCACCTCCGTAAAAGGACCGATAGGATCAAGCGTGCCGATGCTAGAAACATACAAATCCCACGGGGCAGATCCTGATGATTGGTATGCGCTGGCAACCGACGACAGAGATTCCTTCGAGGCGATGTCGCAATCGATCAAATGAGCCCTAGGAATATCCGCGCTCTTGGTGCGCTGCGTACCAACAACCTTGGTCCCTTCGGTCACCAAGCGCGCAGCCAGTTCGCGCCCGATATCGCTGGAGATGCCAGCGATAAAAGCCGACTCGAGTGCTGCGTTCTTTTGCATTGCGTCAAGGAACCAACACGCAGCGTATCACGGAACTGCTGCGCATGCCGGCAGTCACGTCTTCAATCTCCGGAACCGAACCGCGGCGATTGATGAAGTCTGCCGCGCCAAAATCGTCGAGGGCGCCATGGTCGATGGTCTTTGGAATCTTGGCGTGCTGTCGGCTTTGCCCACGCTCCAGGCAGGCGAGAGTCCTTCCGAAATGAAGTGGCAGCGCCCAGATTCCGATACGCCGTTCTAGAGGTAATATGTCTTGAGTCATGCAGGGACCACGAAGAGTCGCGAAGGGAGTGGACCGCAGTTGCTGCGTCACGGGTACCAACTGACAATCTCCAGAAAGTCGGAAAACTGAGCGTCATGATTGTTGTTGGAGATTAGTCTTCGCACGTTGTTGTACTGACAGGTTGCCTCGCGAACGGTATCAAAGAGTCGCAGTAGGTGCAACCAAGTCAGTATGCTACTTGTGCTCAGAAAGATCCGGAGAATCACATTCGCCTTCCACAACTTTTCGGCGCGATTAATGGCATTGTCGCGATCGAACAAAGCCGGGAGGCACCACGGATCGTCGCGACACAGATGAATTCGGCTAAGCTTATCGGCGCTGCTGACGGATTGCGCCCCTCATCAAGCAAGCACAACAGCCGCTCATAATTTGTTTTATGTATAATCGGACCCAGAATACCTCTGTTTTTTTCGTCTCCCTGGCCGCGTCGCGACAATTGGAATCAGGCACATTGGTTGCGGCGGCTTTCAGACATAGAGATAGACATGCGTATGCCGTGAGTCTGATCGGTATTTTTTCGGCAGGACTCAAAAGGCCCTATTGAGGGAGGTCAATCAAAGGCCAAAACCGCGTGAACAACCTCACCGGAACGCATCTGGGCAATGATCCGCTCAGAGTCGGCGAGGTTGCCTCGATGCGAAATAAAACTACGACAGTCGATTTTTTTCTCAGCCAGGATACGGAGAATCTCAGGGATATCTTTGTCGGGCCGGCTTTGGCCGCCTTCGGAGCCGGTTAGACTGCGGCCGAAGTGGAGCGGTAGCGTATGGATGCTCACACGCTGACCACTAGGCATAACACCAAAAAGAACACATCGCCCGCCACGCATTTTGGCTAAATCGTAAGCGGTTTCGATGACTTTTGGATTCCCTGTGCCATCGATGGTGACATCAGCGGACGCGCCCAGAATTTCCTTCACGCGCTCAGCAGTATTTTCGCGCGAGGCATTGATGTAATGGGTCAGACCGTATTCAGCCGCCTTGGAAAGTTTGTGATCATGAAGATCGATGCCGATAATGGGACTGGCTCCGGTAAGTTTGGCGCCGAGGACGGCCCCAAGCCCGATGCCCCCTACCCCAAAAATAACTACAGATTCCCGGGCTTTGACCTTAGCGTCGTTGTTGATGACGCCGAATCCCGTGGTAAGCGTGTCGGCGAGCAAGCAGCAAAGCTCAAAGTCTGTTTCAGTTGGAACCTTAGTCAGACGGTTTTCAGAAATGACGGCGTATTTTTGGAAGGTAGTGATCGGACCGGCATTCACTTTGGTTCCGTTCCAATCATAAATCGAACCGCCGGCATCGATCCCCGCACCAGGTCGCCAATGGCAAACAACGCGATCACCAGAAGCGACATGCGTCACGTCCGCACCGGTCTCCAGCACTATAGCGCCCGCTTCGTGTCCGAGCAGGTGCGGAAGGAATTTGTCCGGTCCTTTGACGCCCTCGATCTCCCCGATCTGCGATCCACAGACGCGCGTGGCATGAACTTCCACCAGCACTTGACCGTGCTTGAGTGTCGGAACTTCTACCTCGTCGATGACCAACGGCTTGCGCTGTTCGACCAAAATGGCGGCTTGGGTTTTCAAGATTATATTTTACCCGCGAACGGGAGCAAATGCTTTGGTTTTTCGCCGGTTGACAGCGTCGCAACACGGAGTCACGGTGTCTTGCTGGACAAAGGATTTATCCATCGTAAAGCTGGAAACTTTGCAAAGTCTTGGTCCGCGGAAAAGAGCGAGCAGCCATACTCGATAGCTAGAGCGGCAAGGTGCGCGTCCGGAATGAGGCTTCCGACGGCACCGGAATCCCGGATCTGCTTTTGAAACAAAGACCAATGGTTTTCCGATGGTCCCACCACTCGGACGCAAGGCTGTTCAAACCAACTTTGGACACGATTAATAGCTTCATCGGAGGTCAGCGGTCGCTGGTGAAGCCTCGCATTCGTCGCGATTCGGATGAAGGCGTTCACTACTGGCCAGCACAGGTTTACTGGCTCCGAACCACTTAGCACGCCGTCCCACCAAGTCCGCGCCTTGTCATGGTGCTGCGAGAGACTGTTCTCTGCGTAGAGCAGGAGATTTGCGTCGGGAAGGATCATCCGTAGCCCTCGTCCTCGGCGACCGCCAGCAATTCAGAAATATTGTCATAGCACAAACCGGGCTTAAGTCCCATTGGGTGCGGCCTAGTGCGGTAGGGTTTCGCCGCGGGCGGGGCCATCACCTCCCCAATGCCAAGCCGCAGGGCTTGGTTGATCACGGACTTGAATGGCAGTCCGGTCTGGGCTGTGGCCTGGCGGGCTTTCGCCGCGACATCAGGGTCAAGCGTCAAGGTGGTTCTCATAGAGACATCATGATGCTTTTCAGGCAGAGATCAAGCAGAACAGCATCGCAGAGCTATGGACCCTCAAGCAAAGGTAGCGGCGCCCTTTTGCCTAGGGTGCGTCATTTTGTCTGGCGCGTCCTTGTCTCTTTGGCGGGGAGTCGCAGCTGTCCAAGGAGGTCCTCCGGAATGTCCGCAAGGTGCTTGTCGCGGTAGACCAGTTCGAAGCCGTTGGCTTTGGCGCACGCGGCGATCAAAAGATCCATCAGAGGAATCCGGGTTCCCAGCGCATCTCGGATTACCAGAGCCTCGCGGCCGACTTTCTCATCGACGGTTAACGGATTGCCCAGAGCGCCCCGATAGATCGAGAGGATGCGGGCTTTTTCTTTCGCGGTGTAACCAGAGCGGCTCAAAAAGATCTCGAACTCGACCCACGTTAGGATGCAAGCCGCCAGCCTTTCGCCAGAGGTCTCGAGCAATCGCTCAATAACCTCGCAGCCATTCTCCTGCAGCAGGTGAGTCAACAGTGCGGAGGTGTCGAGAAGGTAGCGCTTTTTCAAACTTTGCGGTCATGCTTAAACTGCCATGCCTGTTCTGCTGCATACTCGGTCTTGAGATTGGCGGCGGCCTTCCTGTTCGACGCAGCAATTTTCTGCGCTTCGCGAAGTTGCGTTACAGCATCCGGCAAGACTCTGGCCACGAGAGTTTTGGCTTTGGAGTCAGGCAGCCACTCCAATCTGGTGCCTGTCTTTATGCCGTGGCGCCGCGCCAATGCGGCTGGAATGGTGGTTTGCAGTTTTCCTGTAACTAGTGAACTGGGAAGAAGCGTGCTGGCAGAACTCATATCAAGGGCACTTTAAATCAAGGATTAGTGATGTCAAGGGGGCTGGTTTCAGCTTCTAGCTTTTGTGCACCCAACTCCCTTCTCCACGCTCATTCAAAATATATAAAGCTGTGGTCGCCGGTGTAGCTGGTTTGCTTGAACCACCACTCCCACTCGGCAGGTGCAAAAAAAGCGCGGCAGGTAAGCTGCCAGTATAGGAGGTTAGCTTTCTCGGACTCATTGCGCCAACTCTCGACACACAGGTAGCGGTGCTTTTTACCGACGCGCATCATTTCACGAAGTGCGCCATCGAGCTCGAAGCACGGGAGGACGTGAAGTGCGTTGATGGAAAAAACGAAGTCAAACGATTCATCGGCAAAGGGAAGCTTGCCGGCATCGCCCTCGACCAAACGGTTTTTGACTTCCGGCTTGGCACGGTCCAAAGCGTAACGACTGATGTCAAGGCCGGTCACCTCAAGGCCTGGCACAGCTTGGACCAAATCATGGAGCAGGAACCCCTTGCCGCAGCCCACATCGAGAACTTTGTCGCCTGCTTTGAGGCCGTAGTGTGCGACCATGAGGTCCGCGACCTTGCGCCACCGTCCGTCGTAACTCATCCCGCCATAACCAGTGCGCCGGTCGCCGTCCCAATACTCGACATCCCATTTCAGCGCCAAGTCGGCAGCCTTTGCTTTCGGATACTCGGCATCGTTGACCCTCGCGAGATAGTCGCGTTTGGTCGACGTGTGCAGCGGCATTATGAAATCGATGTAAGCCATAAGATTTAGAAAGGTCCAGTGAAAGCCGGGTCGGGCTTGTCCAACTCTACTCCTGCAGGTACAGCCGTGAGCGAATCGGCCACCTTTAGGCCTAAAGTGCGACGAACAGCCGCCACAATGTGCGGTGCGCGCGGATAATACTCCGCGGAAAGCGCGGGGCTTGTGGGAGTCGGACACTCCGGCGAGGTCACTAGTTCGGGGGCGGCTCGGAGACTGCCGTACGCGCCGCGCGCGACAATAGACACCAGTTCTGAGCCCACGCTGCAAATCCCAGTCCCGATGTCAGCCGAGACGAAGCGAGCTGTTTTACGAACGGACGCAAGCAATGTCTCGGAGTCAATCGGTCGGGCCGTCCGCATATCGATCACCTCGGCGGAAATGCCATCCTCCGCAAGTTGCTTAGCGGCCTCGAGTGCCTCGAGGACCATATACGAAAACGCAGCGATGGTGACGTCGTTGCCCTCGCGCACAACGGCCGCACGGCCAAGCGGAAGCTGCGGTCGCACGAAATCGACATGTCCGCGAACACCATGCAGCCATCGGTGTTCGATGAAAATCACCGGATCGTCGTCCTCCACCGATAGCAACAAAAGGTCACGCGAATCTTGGGGAAGAACAGGAAGGACAACTTTGAGCCCCGGCACATGAGCGAACCACGCGTGAAGCGCCTGCGAGTGCTGGGGCCCCTGCCCCCAACCCCGGCCGACAATCATGCGTATGACGAGTGGCACGTGCATCTTGCCGCCAAACATGTAGCGCCATTTCGCAGCCTGGTTGACTATCTGCTCAACCGAAAGCAGAGCGAAATCGACGCGCTGGTGGGTCAAGATTGGGCGATAGCCACCAAGCGCAGCGCCGATAGCGACACCTGTGATTCCGTTTTCCGAGCACGGAATGTCGAAGACCCTGTCTTTCCCGAATTCCTCCTGCAGGCCGCTGGTTGTACCAAACACCCCCTTGGGATCGGGAACACCCAATCCCATAACGATCACACTTCGATCTGCCGACATGGCTTCGGCCGTGCCGGTCCGGATAGCCTCGGCTCCAGTCATGATTTTGCCGGTAGCGGATTTCATTTTAGTAGGTGGGCAAACATGGATCCTGGAACCGGGAAAGGGGCCGACTCAGCGGCGGAGAAGGCTTCTTGGATTTCGCGCGAGATTTCCGCCATCATTTTAGACACCCCAGTCGCATCGATAGCATTCTCGGCGGTCAAACGCTCCCGGAACATTTCCAAGGGATCTCTTTCCTTCCAGGCAAGATATTCTTCTTCCGTCCGGTAGCCAATGTGGTTGTCATAACCGTGGCCGCAGTGCTCCCTCCAGCGGTAAGTATCTAGAAGCAATAGTTTGGGTCCGGGGCGGGCGGACATTTGGCGCAAAGCCTCGCCCGTGGCGTCGCGCACGAAGTCTAAATCATTTCCATCAGCGTGGAAAGAGACCACCCCGTGCGCACCGGCGAAGGCCGTGATGCTGCGCTCCGGAGGTTGCCGCACTTCGATCGGAGAGTACACCGAGTAAAGATTGTTCTCGCAGACAAAAAGCACCCGCAGGTCGTGCAGAGCGGCAAAATTTACAGACTCGGCGAACACTCCCTCTTCCGTTGCCGCTTCCCCGAAGAAAACCGCAGTGACATTATCGCGTCCGTCCAACTTGTCGGCAAAAGAGAGACCTGTGGCGATAGGGATGGTGCTTCCGACGATCGGAACAGCGCCATGGAAACCCGCTTCGATATCCAGTAGGTGCATGGACCCGCCGCGTCCGGAAGAGCACCCGTCGGCTTTGCCGTGGATCTCCAAGAGCATGGGGAGCAACGCTCCGCCCTTGGCAAGGTAATGGGCGTGCGAGCGGTGCCCACTCATTACGCGATCCGAACACCTCAACCGCGAGCAAACACCAACCGCAGCCGCCTCTTGTCCAATACTGAGATGCACCGGACAGCGCATCTGCCACTTGGGATAATGCTCGGCAATAGCCTCCTCCACCATGCGTACACGCAGGAGTTGACGGAACAAGTCGGCGCGTTCGTTCATTTCAATTATTTGGGATCACGGTTGAGGAGGGACATGCCGCTCTTGAGGAGCACGGCTTTGGAGATGGGTTCACGATTGCCGACAATTTTCACGGCCTGCGCACCAGCTAGTTGACCGAGGAATGTCGTGAGTTCAACCGGCAGACCATTTTTGGCGGCAAGCGCCATAACCGCGAAGAAGGCATCCCCTGCCCCGATCGTGTCGGTGATGTCATCACCCAGCGGCGGGCAAGCCGCAGAGTTGCCATCGGCGTCGACACCGATCGTTTTCACCGCACCGCGCGTCAACCATCCCGCACGCGCCTTGAGGTGCCCGCGAAGCTTGTCCAATTCGGCACCGAAATCCACATGGCGATGGCCGCAGGAGAGAAGGATTTCTTGTTCGTCCAGCGAGAAGACGTCGGTGCGACGGTATTGCCGTGAGATAATGTTGAACCCGTGATTGTTCGAGTTCGTCTGGCAGTTGAGCGCAAGGAAAACACCGCTGTCTTGCAGGAAGTCGCGCATAGCTTGCTGCATGAGGCCGTGTCCGAAGTCGGCCAGAACGATAAGGTCGCAGTTTTTGATCTCTGCCTCGAGTTTGCCCAGCACTCTTTCGATAACGCTGGGAGCAGGAGCGTTGGCGTTGACGAAGTTGACAGAGAAAAGCTTGCTGAGGTCTTTGCCTTCGATAACCGGCTCGACGTAGCGCTGCTTGATAATCGAGACAAAATCTGGGTCGCGGATGGAGGCATCGTCTTGCGGGGGCAAAAAGATGCGCAGGGTCGGCTCCAGCCATTGCTCTGTGCCTACTACGGAAACGAGACGGACGCTATCCGTGAATTGCTTGATGTGGCGGTAGACAGCAAGGGCGCCGCCGGCCTGCACCTCCTCCTCAAGATAGCGACCCGAAATAATACGGTTTTTTGAGGTGAGACCCTGGACTTTAACGAACGAATATTTGTCGAAAATCGTATCACCAACCACAAGGACGCGGAGCCCCGCAAATCCCGCCACAGCGTTGGCTAAGTCCTGCGGCGAAACTTGCGAAGCGAGTTGTCCGCAGAACTCGGCCACTTCGGGTTTCGCCGTCTCGAAATGGCGGTTGAGCAAACGCGTGGAGCTGAACACCACATCGCCGAGGTAGCGAACTTCGCCGCCGTGTTTCTGAACGGCGGCTACGTCACCGTGGATGTTCCCAGTCACGTCGTTCGACGCATCGGAATATTCCGTGCCCTTGCAGTAGACATGCGGTTTGACTGTCTCGATGGCTTCGACAGCCGCCGCGTGCGGAACAAGGACGACGTAATCGACGCACTCAAGGGCAGCGAGAGTGCGTGCGCGCAAAGCATCGTTGAAATAGGGACGCCCCGGCCCTTTGTTGACGTGTTTCTCGTCGGTAACGCTGACAACGAGAACGTCGCCCAACTTTTTGGCGTCTTCCAAATGCACGATGTGACCGGGATGCACGAGATCGAACGTCCCGTGGCATTGCACGAGGCGCGTGCCCTGACTGCGCAGCTTGTCGAAAAGCGCTGGCGCGTCGGCGAACGGAATGATTTTCTCCTTACCCATCAGCGGGCCAGGTAGGCGAGGCAACCGGTATCGCGTCCGACCTGCATGAACTTCATGTTGTAGTGCTCCGCGGAGTCGATGTCGGGAAATACTCCGGATTCGAGGACGCGGCGCAGTTCCGCCACCTCCTGCTTGATGCTGCTAACCGGTTGGTAACCGAGTTCGCGCAGGATGCGGTCGGAGGAAATATGGTAGTCTCGATGGTCCGTTGTGTCGGTGACCTTGATCTCGACGGCAAGGTCCGACAACTCCGATTGGATGATCTTCGCGATGTCGATGACCTTGTGGTTTTCGAATCCGAAGTTGAAGGTGCGGCCGCTGATTTTGTCTGCCTGCGCCTCAACAAGGATCCCGTAGAGATTGACCATATCGCTCATGCCGACATTCGGCCGTCGCTGCTGTCCACCGTGGACAGTGATTGTTTTTTTGCGGAGCGCATCGGCGGTGAGTTTGTTGACGGTGAGATCAAAACGCTGGCGCGGCGAATACCCGCAGATCGTGGCGGGGCGGACGTTGACCGCGCAGAAATCGGGGCCGGCAGCGGAGAGCACAAGCCATTCCGAGAGCGCCTTGTACTTCGAGTAATAAGTCAGCGGCTCCGGCTCGAGGCGCTCGTTGATCTCCGATTCGGTACGCGCACCGAAAACGCTGGACGAAGAAGCATTGATGAAGCGATTCACCCCGGATTCTTTGGCCAAGGCGAGCAGCATGCCGACGGCATCGAAGTTCACCTGGCGCGTGAGGACTTCGTCGATGTCACCCGTCGGATCGTTCGAAATCGCCGCCAAGTGAATCACGGCATCGCGTCCGGACAGTGCCTCCCGGACCTTGACGGCATCACGCAGGTCGCCGCGGACGAGACCGAAGCGCTTTTCCCACTCGGGCCATTCAGGGGCGGCCTTCAGCGCATCGAGGCCAGCCTCCGTGTAGAGCATGAGATCGAGGACACGAACATCGTGGCCGAGCGACAGAAGATGCGGGACGAGCCGGCTGCCAACGTAGCCGAAGCCACCTGTAACGAGGATTTTGGACATATAGGTTATTAGGGTTTGTGAATGTAACTCATGGGCTGTTCGCGGAGAGCTGCAAGATTGGCATCAATCCAGCGTTTGGTGTCCGCGATCCCCTCTTCAAGCGAAACGCGATCATGCCATCCTAGCTTCGTTCGGGCAAGTGAAGCGTCCAGCAGGTAGGCCGAATCTTTGCCGGGGCGGTCGGCCACAACCTCGACAAAATCCTCGAACCTCACGCCAGCCTCGGCACAGATCAGCGCCACGAGATCTCGAATCGAGATTGTTCGCTTCGTCGAGAGATGAAAAACGCGGCCAGGCGCGCCGTCGACGGTCGCCCTGAGAGTTCCATCCGAAACGTCGTCGATGTGGATGAACGAGCGAACCGAATGGCCGCCCCCATGCAATTGGAGGGTTTGCCCGAGCGCGAGGAAAAGAAGTGTCCTGGGCAAAATACGGTAAAGTTGCTGTCCGGGACCGAAAACGTTGGCCGCGCGGGTGAAGACCGCCGGAAAGTTGTATTGCCGGATGAAGGTCTGCAGATGCAGATCGCAGGCGGCACGAGACGCCGCATAAGGGGTGCTGGGATTGAAGGGAGCGTCCTCGCGCACATCACCAGAGCAACTCCCGTAGACTTCAGGCGTCGAAACATGCACGTATTTTTTGAGAGCGGGCATCTTGCGCAATCCGTCGTGCAGGCGCACATTCGCCACCACGTTAGTCTGATACCAGTGCTCCGGATGCTCCCAACTCTCCGCGACCATGCTCTGCGCGGCGAAGTTGACCACGTAAGGCGCACCGAAGTCCGCGATAGCATCGATCAATTCTTGCGTGTGCAGATTGAGGTCCAATTGCGCGAAGCGGAACCGGGACAACTCGTCCTCGGTGCGCTGCCAGCGGTAGGGAAGAAAAACCGGATGAGCTTCGGCCGAGCGACTCGTTCCGAGAACCTCCCATCCGTGCTTGAGACAATGGGAAACAAAACTCGCCCCGGAGAACGAATTGCTACCAATGACAACTAGGCGTTTAAAATCACTCATGAATGCGGTTGGGTGGGAAGCAAAGATTGGAAACGCCCGCGCTCGAGGCGGAGCAGCCGGCCCCAGAGTTCCTCCACGCGATTACGGTAAGCGCCCGAATTGCGCTGCCAGCTTACATCGACTGCCAATTGCAGATGCTGGCGCTCGGTCTCGCTGAGTTTTGCCATGTTCACCGAGTCCTCCCGTTTTGTCCGGGCGTCTGAAGATCCCAACCCCTGCAGGCGCGCCAAATGGCGTTCGCGGTCCTCTGCTGCTTCCCGCAAGATATCCGCAATAGTCGAAGCTGTGGCATAGATGTCTTGGCTGTCGCGATTCGTCTTTGCCCGGTCGGCGCTGAATCGCGCGCCAAAATCGGCCAGCGTTTCGGCACTGCAGGCCGAGACACCGGTGGTCAGCGGCGCGAGCACCGGATCGATGCATGCAGACAACAGGACGCTGGGAGCATCTCCATAAACTACTTCAGGAGCGCCTTTTTGTCGCTGCAGAAACCAAGAAAAACAAAGGACAGCCGCCATGAGGATCCCCAAGACCCAAAGCCACGCCATGGTGTTGCGATCGCTCGGGATCCGCTTTTCGTCGGGAAGCCGAGAGGCCCTTTCAAAAGATGAAGAACGACGTCCTGAAGGCTCGCCAGCAGATTTTCCAACGCGGGAACGGCGGCGGGTTCCAGCGTAGCTCTCGGTTCGCCCGGAAGGCCGTGGAAGGTTGTCGAACATCATGGCGCGAATTCGGGCAAGCTACCGCACTTGGTCACGGGAAACGAACCCGGACCCTGCCTTTGCGAGCTGTCTTGCTCCCGCAAGAGAGTTTGTTCTTTCGCTCAGCTAAGCCCCCGTCCTGACAAGGGATGCACCTTACCGGGGACGACACGCTGGACCGTGACTTCAACTTCGCGCTGCGTGCCGAGCAAGTCGAGCAGCACCGCAACGCGTTCCTTGGCCGGCATGACGCGGGTCACGACCGCGCGCAGGCCCTTGAACGGACCATCCAAGACGGTGACCTCGTCACCGGGTTCGATGTTGGGAGAAATCTCAATGACCTCGGTGTCGCAGACAAACTTCCGCAACTCGGAGATCACCGCATCATCGACCACGGAGGGCTGACCCCCAAACCCGACGATTTTGGTGACACCCATAGCCGATGCAACCAAGCGATAATGCGAAAAATAAGGGAAACGTCCGAAAATATAACACGGAAAGAGGGCCTCCTCGAACCACTTCTTCCCGCTCATGGTCGCGCGCTGGAAGCGGACCAGAGGGCTAAAGACCTCCAAACCGATGCGCGAGCGTAAGAACTGACCCGCCAACTTCTCGTGCTTCGGTTGGGTGCGAAGGCAGAACCAAAGAGGTTCGTCAGACTCAATAAGTAAGGGTGCTTCCATGGGAATCACATTTTAAGGAAAGTCGAGACAAGAGGCACAAGGCGCTTGGCCTTCCTGTGCCAAGACTGCAGGCGATCAACCCGGCCAGTAAGTCCGTCCGGAGCTCCACTGTTCGGATCTTCGATGGTGTCGCGAAGGCGCTGAAGCCTCTCATCGGCGTGACTGAGCCGCACGGATAACTCCTCCTTCATAAAACCTCGGATCAAAGCAGGAAGCTCAACCTCAGCTTGAAAGTAGTCCTTGCGATCCCGGGGCCGATAGCTCACCTGCACCGCTCCCACACCGCGCAAAAGCCTGAGGCCTTGGCTGGCAGATCCCTTGCTGATCCCCAGACGGCGAACCAGCTCGTCGAGCGTCATGCTGTCACCTGTGGCAAAAAGCAACCCATAGATCTCTCCCACCGAGCGCGGCAAGGAGAGGTAGCGACCAAGGTGGACAAAAAAATCGAGCACCTCGAGCTCGGCGGGTGTCATATCGGCGCCGACGGTGTTCTCGGTAACATGATGAGCCCGAACCATGACGGGAATTTAAGCTGCCAAAGGTTGAGTATTCAAGAAAAATTGAACAAAGTGAACATCGTGTAGCCACGCTATCGTTGATTTCACTTACGGGGACAACTAGACTCCGAAATATGGATAAGTCTCTTCCGGTTTGGCAGAAACGCGATGACCTTTTTTTGGTTCCCAGAGGGGGGTGGGTTCTTTCATGTGTCGCCCTACTCTCGGTGGCCTTAGCCGGTGGGCGGCCGCTCTGGGCTCAGGGCATCATTGCCATCGGGGTGGGTTTGCTATGGTCAGTCTGGCCCCCCACAAAACTGCCAGCCAAGCCCGTCCTCTGGGCGCTCCTCGCTCTGATACTCGTTCCGCTGACCGCCTATCTGCCGGGTGGCTGGCTGGCAATGCCAACATGGAGGGTCGGGCTAATTCAGAGCAAGGTGCTGCCATCCTCATTCTTTGTCACGCCGCAACCATGGCTGACCTTCCATGTCTGGCTTCTCTGGATGACCGGTGTAGCCTTGGCCGCTTGGTGCGCCAGTCAGGTCTGGGATCACTACAACCGAGGTACGCTGGCTCGGATTTATGCCGGGGGATTTGTTATGATCACCCTTTTCGCTATCATCGCGCATCGGACCGGACACCAACCTGTTTGGTGGCCGAGCACCGACGGATTCGGGCCTTTTATTAATCGCAACCAATGGGGAGCTGCCATGGGGTTCGTCGGCTTGCTGACCATCGCCTTGATTCACCAAGGCATCCGTCAGCAACATTACCGAGGTGCTGTGACTTGGCTTCTCGCGCTAGTCCTCTTGACCGCTGCGATCATTTACAACGGATCTAGGGGAGGACTGGTGGTGCTTTCCGCTGGAGGCTTTTGTTATGGCGCGATCTACAGTGTCTTGCGAAAGCAATACAGTTATGCGGCAGCCGCCCTGTCCTTGCTGCTCATCGCCTTCGCTCTTTTTTCAATAGGCGGGGGCGCTCTGCTTGAACGTTTCGTGGGTCTGGGATCGCTCTTTCAGGGCGAAGCGGAAGAGGACTTTCGCGTTCAATGTTACCGCATGACCATGGCCTTGACATCCGCCGCTCCATTGACGGGGTTCGGCTTGGGAAATTTCGAGTATGTTTTTCCGTTTTATTTGGACTTTGAGCCGATGTTTGATCGTCGTCCTTTGCACCCCGAAAGCAGCTGGCTGTGGCTAGTCAGCGAAGGCGGATGGTTAGTTGTTATGGTGGTGACAGCATCGATCGTCGTCCTCTTCATGCAGGCGTACGGCGACCGCCGCGCACGCGCCGTGACAATGCGCGCGGCGGGGGCCGCATGCGGTCTTATGCTGGCCGCCAGCGCAACTTTTGAGGTCAACGGGCACCGCATCGGCACGCTCTTCCCGGTAATCTTACTCGCCTCCTTGGCGTTGCCATCGGCTACCCTTTTACCACCATCGATTATTGTAAGATACGCGATGCGTGCGGCAGGCGGCATAATCGCTGCCGTAGGCCTCGTTTGGCTTCTTTCTGCAGCGGGAATTGTCATGCTTCCAGGAATACAGGGAACGAGCACACTGCGAGCCAAGGCGGAGGAGCAAAAGACCGCGGGCAACGTTCAGGCAGGCATCTCGTTGATGCAGACTGCAGAGCGTATGCTGCCTCTCGATTGGGCTACCCACTGGACTCTCTCAGAATGGTTGCTGGGAGAAAACAATGTGGACATGGCGTGGAAAGAATTCTGTTCTGCCAATTCTCTCTTGCCCTACATGTACTGGACAATAGAGAAGCAGGCGGCCAGATGGATCAAGTCAAGCCCAGGTCGAGCAGCCAGCGCCTACTTCGAGGCCATCAAACGCGCGCCACGGATACAGAGGCCCCAGATGTACAGCAGTTACTTAAGCAAAAGTGCGGAGGAGCCTGCCTTGCAAGCCATTTTGCTGCGCCTTTACCCAGTAGATCCTGAGTTCGAGTTTGCGAGAATAGGAGTGCTCCCCCCCGAAGTAGGAGTCAAACGCCTATCTAAACTGCTTGCGCAGACCGACATGCTAACCAGCGCCCCAGACCATATGGTCGCGCCCGTGCTGAGACTGATGTTGCAACGTGGCATGGGCGAGCAACTCGACGCCATGGTGGCAACCAACCAGCGCCTCAAGCGTCTCGGTTGGGAAACTCTGGTCGAACGAGCCAAGGTCGAGGGACGCACAGGTGACTCCCTCGACCTTTACTTCGCTTACGCACCGCGCCCCGTGCTGCCCGCCCAGCTGAGCCGTAGCGACCTGCGCAGCATCGAAAGGGCTGCAGCGTTGTCTCCCTCCGACATAGCCACATCTATTGCCTACTATCAGGCATTGGTTGCCGCCCGGCGCGAAGACGAGGCATTCACTCAACTGCGCCACATCATGGAGCTGCCCAACGCGCCAGCCTACGTCTGGTATATTGCGGCGCAATTTGCCCATCGACGTGGTGACGAAGACGAGGCATGGGCTTTTCTGCACGCTTACCAGGAGAAGACAAAATCTTGAGCGGCCGGTGACCTTCCCTTGGAAAAGTGGACTGCGTGAGCGCAGCTATACTGGTCTTAGAGCATCTTTGATTTGAGTATATACATCTGAGGTTCCTTCAGTTCGTCTGGTTGGCAGGAGGAGCACAATAGAAGCTTATTCACAGGATTTACGTGACCGCGTGCTGCGCGCTTTGGAGCGCGGCGAACCCCCGGTCGATGAGGTATGACCGAAAGTTGTGGCTGAGAAAAAGATCGCAGGCGAATCTGACGGGGTAGTGAAAAAAAACGGTCGGTCGGCACGCGCCGGCGACCAGAGCCCGAAAGGAAACACCTGCGATGAATAAAGATGAGACGATAATGCTCGCGGAGCGAGCCAAAGATGAATGGAGGACCGGCGGCTGCAGGCTGAGTTGGTGCCGATCTTTGAGCAGAGCCGGAGCACCTATGGCAGTCCGAGGTTGCACGACTCCCTACGCAAAAAGGGGTATCGGTGCGGCAAGAACCGCGTGGCGCGGTTGCAGAA
>JBAXCT010000005.1:0-25115 GCA_037141375.1 Chthoniobacterales bacterium
GTCGGCCCTCGCCTCCAAAATGGCGGCCGCCGTGCAGGACGGTAGCGCCACCGCGCGGGTGCGAATGAAATCGGCCGACGGCACAGTCCTCCAAGTGCAGATCAAATCGCGCCGCGGTGAGGCGCGCGCGGAGGTCGCCTATGAGGTGCTCTGGCCCGCCGAGCGCAAGGGCGAGTCCTTCGTGCTGCGCCAGTCTGCGGGGAATCAGCCGGAAGGCGACACCTTCAACCCGCCGGATCAACGCGCTTCGCTGGCACGGCCACAACTCGGCGACGGCGTATTCGGAACAGAACTTTCCTATTTGGATACAATCGAAAACTTTTTTCTGTGGCCCGATCAGCAGACTGCCGGCCGCGAGGTCGTCGATCGCGTCGATTGTGTCATCCTGGAGTCGAACCCGCCCCGCGGGGCTGAAGGCAGGGTTCGCAGCTGGATCGACCCGAGGAAAATGGTCGTCATGCGGGTCGAAAAATACGATGCCGGCGGGCGCTTGCTGCGCACGATCACGACCACGCAAGTGGCGAAGGACGACATCGGGCGTTATGTGTCCGCCGGGCTGAAGGTGACGCAGTCATCCGGGGCAACCACGGACATCGACGGCTCGAACATCCGGCACGATGTGAAGTTGACCGATGCGGATTTCGAGGTCGGCGCCAAAAAGAGCGCGCCTTAGCCGGAGCGTTTTTCGAAAACCTCAACGTCGAAGATATTCGCGGAGGCGAATTTTCCGGTCGGCACAAATCCGCCTGCTGCCACCAGCCTGCACATTTCCTCGCGCCCGCGGTAGCGGAAGCGCTTGCCAAATGTTTCGAGAAGTTGAGCGGCGGCGCCTAGTCGGTAAGTGTTGGTAATAAGATGACCGGATGCGGCGGCCATGCGTCCGATCTTGCGGATCAGATCCGTCGCGTCAGCCGGGCCCTCCGGCGCCGGTTCGCCCAAGTTCTCCTCGCTGGTGATATAGGTCGTGCCGGGGAAATATTCGAGGATGCCGACTAGGGTGATGATGTCATAGTCACCGGTCTTCGTATCCATGGCAGATTCATCCAAGATATCTTCCGTGTGGACAGAAATACCCGGTGCTCCAGGATCGGAGTTAAGATGAAGGCGCGTGCCGGCGAGTTTTTCCAGCAACCTCTGCGCCTTGCGGATGTTTGATTCCTCGCGGTCGGTAATTGTCGCGCTGATGAGGCTCGGGTCATAGCCTTCACGAAGAAGTTGTTCCAGGACGAGGATCATGCTGAGACCGGTTCCCCCGGCTACCGCCTTCATTCGCACGGATTGTCCCCGCTTCAGGCGCGCTGCGGCCAGTTCGTGGGTCATGAGCGTCTCATGGACGAAGCGCCACTGCACATCTCGCGATTGCACCGAATCCAGCAGGAATTTGTCCCAGAGCGTCGCGTTTCGCGCGATCTCCGGCGCGAGCATCATGTAGATGGCGTTCATCGGGTCGCCGCCTTCGACAAACGAGGATGTATCCGCGCGCGAGGGTTCCAGCAGGGTTGCCGCGTAGGGGTGGCCGCATTTCTCCAGAATGGGATTGCGGTAATAAACCATGGGATTTCCATCGGGTCCGGTGCGGGCCAGGGGTTGCGTCGTGCTGCGCAGCAGTCTCAGGACGAGTCGCGCGATGCCGCGACGCACCATGTCCGAGGGTGCGGGTGCTTTTCCCTCGAAAATTCGCCGGTTAAGGGATGCGCAAATGGCCTGTGCTGTCTCCCCTTTGCCCTCGCCGTAGAGCACGGCCACGGAATCCATCGGATCGAGTGTCTCCCGCAAGGTGCGAGGGTTGTTCGTGCTCACGCGTGTATTCCGCACTTAGTTTCGGAGGTGCAGCATGAGGATGCGTTTAATCTCGGCCATGCCTAGCGGGTGGAGATGGCTCCAATGGCCGCTGGGAATGATACGCTCGCTTTTTGCGCCCGGCATGTGGCTGCTCCAGTAGGGGACGATGCCGTCGCTGCTCTCGGGTTTGGTGCGATCGAGATAGCCTCCCTTGCCGCGGTCGCCGATGAGCGAGTGGTATGGTATGCCGGGCTTGAGGGGCAACGCATTGACCTTCTCGAGGAACAGGCTGTCCGGGTTGAGTAACTCGATGCTGTTGGGCAGATGCGTTCGTCCGCGGCCCCTGGCCTCCGGCTTCGCGCGGGCCAGCGCCTCCGTGTAGATGCTATTGCTCGCCAGCGGATTGCCCACCATGGCGACGCCCACCCGCCCCCAGAAATCCGTGGCCATGTAGCTGCCGCGGTGCGAGGCGGAGACAAAGATGACCCGCCCGAGGTGCGGCACCGCGTTGAAGATGAGGGTCCCGCTCATAAACTTGCGGGTTTTTTCGGAGACAGCCAGCTGGGCCGGAGGTTTGTCGAAGTAGGTGTCCCACAGCTCTGTTCCGCTGTCCGTCATGAGCAAACGGCTGATCATGCCGCCCATGCTGTGGCCGATGACGACGAGATCTTTCTGCCCGGGATACTGACGGCGAATTTCTTGGAGTTGCTCTCGCAGGGATGCGGCGGCGAGCGGGAAGGGTAGGCCGGAGGGATACGAGTAAAACCAGAATTGGTAGTGCTCCCGAATGGCCGGATCTCCGCGCAGAAACTCGATGAGCGGCGCCCAGGTGGCCGGGGAATTGCCGAGGCCATGGATGCAGACGACCGGAATCTTGCGCGGATCGTAGGGCTGCAGTCTGGCCAGGCGCGCCTTGCCCTCGAACTTCTGCGGCTGGAAAAGACCGGCCAGTTCGCGTCGCTCCAGATGCAGGTCGGCCAGGGCCAAAGCCAGCGGTCCTTGGTAGTCACCGGCCAACGGGTAGCTTTGGCCGTCGAAGCGGATCGTTTCCCGGGCCAGCGGATCGAGAAGCTCGATCTCGCAATTCCGCCCGCGGAAGTTCACCAGCGCAGTCATCCCGTAATACAGGTTTTTGCCCTGCGCAAATTTATCCAGCTTCAGGTAGTCAAGATCCTTGCCGACCACGACCAGCGGTGCGCCGAGCCCCTCCTTGAGCACGCGCTCGCCGACCCCCTTGCCCGCGAAGTCGTAGCGGTCGGACGGTCGGAATTGGAAAAGCGAGGGCTGGAACTCCTGTTGCTTGAACGGCGGCACGAGGCGCAGCCTCCACGGGTTGCCTCTGGACGAGGGTGCCACGATCGTGCGGTCCCACGGGGCGAGCTTGTTGTCATAGATGACATCCATCACGCGCGCCACGGCAAAATTGTAGTCGCTCTGCACCAGTGTGTTGCCCGGGTCGCGAGCAAGCTTCACGCGCGCCGCGTCCGCTGCATCCAGATATCCGCCCAGTTGCTCGAGGGGCTGGCGGACCAACTTTTCCTGCGCGACGGCGAGCGTTCTCTGCTCCGACGTCACCGCCAGACCAACGGTGCTTTTTTTGAAACGGACGCTGGAGTATTTGGCGCATCCGGGGAGCGTCAGCACCACGATCGTTGCAACCAGCAGGCGCTTTATCAACATGCCAATCTATTAGCCCCCGTTTGCCTCGGGTGTCAACGTGTCCCCGCTCTCAGTCCGCCGTACCGACTAGTCCCTCCCTGATCGACTTTTGCAGCGGCTTGCCGATCCAGAGGCGCAGGATGGCATGGTAGAAATCCTCCCCGGGAATCGTATCGAGGGTCTTGCCGTCGAGTTCGACAACCATGCCCTCGGAGGGAATGTGGTCGATTGTAATGACGCTGCCCTCATGCAGGCCGTTGCCGTTGTCGAAGCAGCCGATAAAACTTTTCAGCTCTCCCGCGTAGCTCACCTTTTCTTCGTCACTGAAATTGTTGTCGATGTTCTGCTGGACCGTCGAACTGAACTGCTCCTCGCTCACATCCCGCTGCAAGACGATCTCGATGCGCTTCGGTTCCTTCGTCGAGCCGAGGATCTTCTCAGCGTCGCGCATGATCTCGTGCACATAGAGCCGCACCTTGTAGACATCGAAGCCCCAAACGCTGCGGGTCGCCTCCCCGTTGAGAACCAGATGGCGGTGGCCGACGACTGGCCCGGCAGGCGGCGCGATCGTCTCCGCGGCCTCCTGCGCGGTGGCTGGCTGGAGGCAAGCCAGCAGAAAGAAAAAAGAAAAAAGCTTCAGCGCGGATTTCACGGGCGAGTGGATTTCATTAAGAGTTCAGGAGTCAGAGGCCACGCGCAACATCACCTCGTTGCGGCGCAGAAAGGGAAGCGTCCACGGCGGATCATAGTAGCCAAACATGGGGTCTCCTGCGGGATCGAGCTTTTTGCCTCTCATCCACGCGCGCAACTTTTCCAGGGCTTCCGCCTCGTTGCTCTCCGTGCGCCGGCCGGAATAGGTGAATACGGCGAAGCGCGCCGCGGGCGTCGTGTCCACCGTCACCTCCGCAGCTTTCGGCGCGGGCACTTTGCCTGCCGCGACTTCGCGCGGCACGACGAAGCTCATCCCCCGATCCTCGCCCGACTGCTGCACCAGCACCGGTGCCGTCATCGCGATCTTCTGCTCTCCCTCGTTGCCGCCCGAGATGTAGCGGAACAGTCGCATGAAGTCGCCGTCGCCCATCGCGGTCCGCGCCAAAGTCATGGCCGGGTAATCCCGCACCTCAAACTTCCCGTCCTGAGCAAGGACCTTATAGTCGGGGGTTTCGATGGCCATGGCGGCGAGGGGAAGGAGGGCGGAAAGAGCGGCGCAAGCAAATGTTCGCATGGATTGGCTCAAGTCTAGCCCGAACACCGCCTGCTTCGCACCCAATATTTACCTGCTGAAACTGTTCCCACTTCGTCGGAGAAATCTCAGAAACATAGCCTTTGACAACATCTCCTTTGACGCGGGCTAGTTAGCAAGTATGGTAATTGCCATGTTAGACATGCAAGTAGGCCGCAAGATGCGTGGCCCGCTTGCGGCCGCAAGGATTGCGCTGCGGCAAGCGAGCTTATCGGTCTCGGCGTTGAGCTTCACCACGGATCTGCCGTGGCCGCACGAGAGCGCCTCGCTTTCCACAATTTCGAAAGGTAACAATATTTCTTAGCATCGTTCTTCTCCCCACGCCCGCCACCCCCCATCCCCAGATCAAAGCAAAAAACCCAGAACAGTCGAAAGGCAGACGCAAGTTTGCCTTAGCCGCATGCCTTGTTGGGGGTTCTTTCGTCCACTCGGGTTTCGCCTTGGCCGGAGGGGATCTGCGCATCGCGCCGGAGACTGAGGTTTCATGGACGCCGGCTGCCGGGAACACGTACCAACCGCAGTGGTCACCGGCTCCGGGGGACGGGGTCTGGACCGACCTTGGTTCCCCGTCGCCTGCCAGCGGGTCCAATCAAAATGCGTACGATACCACTGTGGCGCGGGTTTATCGGGTGATGGAGACGGTCCCGGCTTCGGGCGCCGTTCTCGTCGTGTCCAATGCCATCACTACCAACCCAGGCTTCGAGTCGGGCACCAGTGGCTGGACCCTCGGCTCGATCCATACGGTCCAGGCTTCGAACGCTCGCACCGGCCTATCGGCGCTGCGCAGTCATATTCCCGGGGGTGCGGTCGGGGCGCAGTTGGTCAAAGAGGTTCCCGCCATTGTCCCCGGCAAAATCTACACCTTGTCTTTTTGGGCCAAGCAAATCAGCGCCGGCACGGGTTATGTGCAGCAATACAAGCTTGAATGGGTAGGTTCGAACAGCGCGGTCATCAGCGTCGCTACCGGAAACTGGGTCAATTTTTCCGGCGGTAATGCCGCCTACTTGAAGATCACAACCTCTGCTCTCACCGCACCAGCCAACACCGCAACCGCACGGATCACGTTTTATTGTGCCACCGGCGCGGTGGCCGGCTCGAATGGCGACCTATGGCTGGATGATGTGGCCCTCGAATTCCAGGCGACCACCATCGGCGCCACGCCCGCGCAGACGCGGCAGATTACCTCGCTGACCCGCGCCGTCATGCGCCTCGAATGGCCGTCGGTCGCAGGGGTCTCTTACACGGTCGAGCAAAACTCCTCGCTCTCTTCCGGAGGATGGTCCGCCGCTTCCGGACCTCTCGCCGGTACCGGCGCAAATCTCTCGCACCGCGTCTCCGCCGAGGGAACGCAGAAGTTTTTCCGCGTCAGTCGTCCGATCGTGCTGCCCGCCGCACCGTCCAACATCCGCCTCGTGCCGACCGGCATCGCGGGGTCGATCAGTCTGGCCTGGGATGCCGCCACCACACCCGGTGTCACCGGCTATCGTGTCCTCTACGGCACCTCCGCGGCGGCCTTGGACCAGTCGGTGGAATTGGGTCTGGTCCAGTCGGCCACCCTTCCGAATCTCGCTCCGGGCCAGACCTACCACCTCACCGTCGTCTCCTTGTCCGGGGACGTCGCGGGTCCTTCCGGGGCGACCGTGCTTTCCTCGACACCGGAGAGCGATCCCGTCTTCCTCTCGCTTTTCAGCGCTGCGACTCCGCTGCAACGCGATCCGGTGATCGAGACGTCCACCGCCAAGATCACCTACCTCGCCGACCGGGTGCGCGACCGCCACGCGCGTGAAGCAAATTTCCACCTCTACGACCATTACCTGACTTGGTATTGGGAGCAGCGGGTGGCGAATATCGAAATCATCGACCGTGTGGCCAAGGGCGGCACGGATATCACCTTCAACTACACCACGCAGGACCTCTTAAATCCCGCCGAGTTCCGGACGTTCTTCGGCGGAATTACGACTGTGGCCCAATACAACAACAATCAAATTGCCGCCCTCGTTTCGACCAATGCTTCCTCCACGCCGGGTGAAACGGATTACAACTACAGCGCGACGATCACCCAGAACGCCAATGCCAACAACCGCGCCTTGCAGATCGGCGATCGCGTCGAGGTCGAGATCAGCTATTTTCTTCGCTCGCCGCGGAACGGCCGGAATAACTACTACGGCACGACGCTGCTCTATGTCGTGGGTCAAGGCATTGTGCCTTGGGCGCAGGCGAACGATCTGGGCTTGCCCGGCGGGGTTGTGGGGGTCGTCAACCAGACCCTCGACTCCCATCCCTTGCCGGAGGAAGCACTGCTCGGGGGACGGGCGACTCTGCCTTACCAATACTCGAACGAACCGGAACACCGCTTCAAACAAATGGCCGGAAATATTACCCCGGAAAACGGCCAACCCTTCATGCTCGGCCGCCGCCTCCATCACACCGATTTCCAGACCGGCGTCCACTCCGAGAGCGGCAATCCTGTCTTTGCCGAACAAATCAACAAGGTCGGGCCCAAGTTCGTAGCTCGCAGTTGTGTCGCCTGCCACGTGAACAACGGACGCTCCCTCCTCCCTGCCATCGGTGCCACTCTCGATCAGGCCGTGGTCAAGGTCAGCGCTTCGGCTGACGGTTCGCCGCACCCGGTTCTGGGCGAGCAACTCCAGCCCTATTCGACCAACGGTCCGGCCGAGGCGGGCGTCGTGCTCGCTGGGTTCACCACCGTGAACGGAACCTATGGTGATGGCACCTCCTATTCGTTGCGCCAACCACTGTTACAATTCTCCGGGGTAATTCCCCCGTATTATTCCCTTCGGGTGGCACCGGCTTTGGTCGGACTGGGATTGCTTGAAGCGGTGCCGGAAAGCGCAGTCCTTGCCCTGGCCGATCCAGACGATGCCAACGCCGATGGCATCTCTGGGCGAGTTCATTATGTGCCAGATCCGACCAATTCCCTCATCCTTCGCTTGGGAAGGTTCACCCCCAAAGCCAACCAGTCCAGGGTTGTCCACCAGATCGCCTATGCTCTCAACCGCGACATGGGAGTGACCAGTGCGCTCTTCCCCGTGCTCGACGGGGAGACATCGCCGCGGCCAGCCGAAATTAGTGGGACGGATCTGGATCTGTTCAACCGTTACGTCGCTCTGCTCGGCGTGGGTGCGCAGCGAGACTTTCTGGATCCGGAAGTGGTGCGCGGCAAACAACTCTTCACCTCCGCCTCCTGCGTGGCTTGCCACATCCCGAGTTTCTCCACCAGCCCCTACCATCCGATGGGCGAACTGCGAAGCCAGACCATCCACCCTTACACCGACCTTCTTCTGCACGACATGGGACCAGGGTTGGCTGACAACATGGACGAGGAAGGGTCGACTGGCGCGGAGTGGCGCACCGCGCCGCTTTGGAACATCGGCCTGACCGCTGGGGTGAGCGGCGGCGAAGCTTACCTGCACGATGGACGCGCGCGCTCCATCGAGGAAGCCATCCTCTGGCATGGCGGCGAGGCTGCGGCGGCCAAGGAAAATTTCCGCACCATGCCGGCCGCCGACCGCGCGGCCGTGATCCGCTTCATCCGCTCGCTCTGAGGCTGTACGCGGGAGTGGTAAGCAGCACAGCTAGACCCCTCCACCACCCTCTTCTTGTGAGGGAGGGTAGGAGCGGGGCGGGGAGCCGACTCCATCGTCAGACCCGAAACTGGCAATCCGTGACATGGCCCTGTATATGTGTAGATTCATACGGACGTTTTCTGCACGCGTTGTCATGAAGCTGAAACCATTTCTTTTTGCCGCCGGCGTCCTGCTCGTCGTGGTCGGGGCTATCGCCGGGAGCAAAGCCCTGCAGATCAAATCGCTCCTCTCCGCCGCGGAAAAAAACGGGCCTCCCGTCGAGACGGTGAGCACGACCGAGGTGGTCGCGGCAAAATGGGATCGCTCGGTCGAGTCGGTCGGATCGTTGCGCGCAGTGCAGGGCGCGGACCTCAGCACCGAGTCCTCCGGCGTCATCATGAAGATTCTCTTCGAGAACGGGCAGGAGGTGAAGAAGGGGCAGTTGTTGCTCGAGTTGGACAGCGACACCGAACAAGCCAACCTCCGCTCCGCCGAAGCCGAGGCGGATCTTGCTCGCACGATCTACGAGCGCACCAAGCGTCTGCGCATCAACAGCACCGTGCCGCAGTCGGAACTCGATTCCGCCGAGTCGCAGTTGCGCAAGATGACGGCGCTAGTTGAGCAACTGCGCTCGACGATCAGCAAGAAGCAGATCAGTGCTCCGTTCGACGGCCGCCTCGGCATCCGCAACGTCAACCTCGGTCAGTTCGTCGACAACGGCGACAAGATCGTCTCGCTGCAGGCTCTCGACCCGATCTTTGTCGACTTTCTTCTCCCGCAGCAACTCATCTCGGGGCTGGCCGTGGGTCAGGATTTCAAGCTGATCACCGACGTTTATCCCGGGAAGGAATTCTCCGGGCGCCTGACCGCGATCAATTCCGAGATCGATCCGATCACGCGCAACATCCGCCTGCAGGGCACGCTGGCCAATCCGGCTGGCGAACTTCGGCCCGGCATGTTCGCGCGGGTCATCCTCGCGCTGGGCAGCGCGGAGGACGTCCTGCAGATTCCATCCACCGCACTGATCACCGCGCCCTACGGCGACTCGGTTTTTGTTCTGGAGGAGGAGATCGGTCAGGACGGAAATAAAAAGACCGTGGCCCGGCAACACTTCGTCCGCACAGGTCGTGCGCGCGGTGATTTCGTTTCTATCACGAAGGGGCTGAAGCCGGGTGACAAGGTGGTTTCGGCGGGCGGATTCAAATTACGCAACGGCGCGCCGGTCTCGGTCAACAACGAGATGGCCCCGAAGCCGGAACTCGATCCGGCACCTCCGGACTCATGAGCCTACGCCAAATGTCCCGCCGGGGCGGGGACGGGGGCAACGCCTTTACCGACATCTTCATCCACCGTCCGGTCCTCGCGGTGGTGTTGGCCTTGCTCATCATCGTGGCCGGATCGCAGGCCCTGCTCAGCCTCAATGTCCGGCAATACCCTCGCAGTGACAATGCTTCGATCACCGTCAGCACGGTCTACATCGGCGCAAGCGCCGACTTGGTGCGAGGATTCATCACCACCCCGCTGGAGCGTGCCATCGCCGGGGCCGACGGCATCGATTACATCGAGTCGGCGAGCTCGCAGGGCCGCTCGCTCATCACCGCGCGGCTCAAGCTCAATTACGATTCGAACAAGGCGCTCTCTGAGATCAGCTCGAAGGTCGATCAGGTGCGCGGCGACCTGCCGCCCGAGGCGGAGGTCCCGGTCATCAACATCGAGAACGCCGACTCGCAGCGCGCCGCCGCGTATCTGCGCTTTGTTTCCGACATTCTGCAGCCCAACGAAATCACCGACTATCTCGCCCGCGTGGTCCAGCCTCGCCTCACCGCGATCGCCGGCGTGCAGCGCGCGGAAATTCTCGGAGGCCGCGTCTTCGCCATGCGCATCTGGCTCAAGCCCGACCGCATGGCCGCGCTGAATATCAGCCCCGCGCACGTGCGTCAGTCGCTGGCCGGCAACAACTACCTCTCCGCGGTCGGGCAGACCAAGGGCGCGCTCATCACGGTCAACCTGACCGCCAACACCGACCTGCGCACCGCGGATGAATTCAAGGAACTGGTGCTGCGCGAGAGTGGCGGCGCGGTGGTGCGTCTCAAGGATGTGGCTGATGTGGTTCTCGGGGCCGAGGACTATGACTCGGAGGTGCGCTTCTCCGGCGAGCGCGCCGTATTCATGGGCATCTGGGTGCTGCCCAACGCCAACTCGCTCGACGTGATCCGCGCGGTGCGCAAGGAGTTGGAGGAAATCAAGAAAGAGCTGCCCAGCGGCATGCAAGCGGGCGTTGGCTATGACTCGACCGTCTACATCAACAGCGCCATCACCGAGGTGGTGAAAACCCTGTCCGAAACACTGTTCATCGTCGTGCTGGTGATCTTCCTTTTCCTCGGTTCGCTGCGCGCTGTGCTCGTGCCTGTCGCCGCGATTCCGCTTTCCATCATCGGGGCGTTTTTCCTCATGGAGATGGCCGGCTTCACCATCAACCTGCTCACGCTGCTGGCCATCGTGCTCTGCGTCGGCTTGGTCGTGGACGATGCCATCGTCATGGTGGAAAATATCGAGCGGCACATTTCGGCGGGACTCGCGCCGCTGCCTGCCGCGATGAAGGGTGCGCGCGAACTCATCGGGCCGATCGTCTCCATGACGGTGACGCTGGCGGTGGTTTACGCGCCGATCGGTCTGCAGGGTGGCCTCACCGGCACGCTCTTCCGCGAGTTTGCCTTCACCCTCGCCGGTGCGGTCTTTGTGTCGGGCATCGTCGCGCTCACCATTTCGCCCGTCATGTGCGCGAAGTTGCTCAAGCCGGGACTCGAGGAGCGCGGCTTTGCCCGCGTTGTCGGCGTTTTCTTCGCCCGTCTCCGGGATTCCTACGGCAACCTGCTCGACAGGCTCTTGACCGTGCGACCCGCCGTCTATTCCGTCTGGGTTGTTCTCGCCCTGCTCTGCCTGCCGATGTTCATCATGTCGCCCGGGGAACTTTCGCCCACCGAGGACCAGGGCATCATTTTTGGTATCGTCGACGCGCCGGCCAATGCCACGGTCGAGGAGACTGCCCGCTACGCCGCCTCGGCCAACGACGTTTATTTCAGCCAGCCTGAGACGTCCTACAGCTTCCAACTGACGCACCCTTCATCCGGCTTCAGCGGCATGATTCTCAAGCCGTGGGCCGAGCGCAAACGCACGCCAGCCCAGATTCTCCCGCTTGTTAGTGCCGGGCTGGAAAAAATTCCCGGCATCAGCGTGCGAGCTGTCACGCCGCCTGCCTTGCCCGGCGGCGGTAACTTCCCCGTGGAGGTGGTGATCGCTTCGACCTCCGAACCGCAGGAGATCCTTGAGATCGCGCGGCAATTGCAGCAGAAGGCTGCGTCGAGCGGCATCTTTGCTTTTCCGCCGATCATCGACACCAAGATCGATCAACCCCAGGCCGAGATTGTGCTCGATCGCGACAAGGTCGCCTCGATGGGCCTCGACCTGCGCCAAGTCGGCGAGGATATCTCTGCCATGGTCGGCGGCAACTACGTCAACCGCTTCAACATCGGCGGCCGCAGTTACAAGGTGATCCCGCAGATCCAGCGCGCGGGACGGCTCAACCCAGATCAACTCGAGCGCATCTATGTCACCGGGCCCGACGGGCGCCTCATGCCACTAGGCTCCGTCGCCACGATCAAGGATAGCGCGCAACCACGCTCGCTCAATCGCTTCCAGCAACTCAATGCGGTCAAGCTGAGCGGTGTGGCCATCCGCCCGCTCGACCAGGCCCTGCGCTACCTCGAGGACGAGGCGGCAAAAATCATGCCCTCGGGCTACGTGATCGATTACACCGGCGAGTCGCGTCAACTGCGTCACGAGGGCAACAAGTTCCTGCCCGCGCTCGGCCTCGCCCTGCTGCTCATCTTTCTCGTCCTCGCCGCGCAATTCAACAGCTTCCGCGATCCGCTCATCATCCTGCTCGGTTCCGTGCCGCTCGCACTCTTCGGCGCGCTGATTTTCACTTTTTTGAAAATGCCCGCACCGAACGTGCCGTTCTGGACCGAGGGCTGGACCACCACGCTCAACATCTACTCGCAGGTCGGGCTGGTCACTCTCGTCGGACTCATCGCCAAGAACGGCATCCTCATCGTCGAGTTCGCCAACCAATGCCAGATCGCTGGCATGAGCAAACTCGAGGCTGTGCGCGAGGCCGCTCGCGTGCGGTTGCGGCCCGTCCTGATGACCACGATCGCCACGGTGGCTGGACACTTCCCCCTGATTCTCGTCACCGGGGCCGGTGCGGCCGCGCGCAACTCCATTGGTCTCGTCCTCGTAGGAGGCATGGGCATCGGCACCATTTTCACTCTTTTCATCGTGCCCTGCCTCTATGTGCTCCTAGCCAAGGACACCGCAAAGATCCGGCTCCGGGACGCGCGGGCCGAGGCTGAATCGGCAGGGGCGAGTCCTGCGGCCGCCTGAAACGGGGCGCAAAATACCTTGACGCTCGGTGAGGGTGTGGGCTCATCTGCGGGGAGACTTATGAAAACTCCCTCACACCTCCTCGCCCTCGCAGCGCTAGGCGCGATGCTTGTCATGGTCGGTTGCGCGTCGCGCCCGACCGCCGCCAACGAAGCCGCGCTGAAAAAGCGATTTCAGCAAGTGGATACTTCGGGCGACGGCAAGATCTCGCGCGACGAGTTTACGGATTTCATGATCGAGGAGTCATTCAGGATGTACGACAAAGACGGCAAGGGCTACGTCACTCTCGAGGAGTATGTCGCCGGCGGCGGCACGCCACAGGGCTACAAAGCGATCAATCGCTCGGGGTCGGGCAAGGTCACGCTCGCCGAGGCCAAGTCCAGTGAGTTGGCGCGCCACCAGATGGCGCAGCCATTTGATGAGGCGGACGCCGACAGCGGGGGCACCGGCTATGTTAGCTACGAGGAGTTCATCGCCTTCCGCGGAAAGCTTCGCGAAGCGGTGCGCTGAAACCGTCGCGGAGCAACAACGGTCGCTGCATACCTGCGACCCCTCACCAGGCAGGTGTCGCCATTGCACCGCGCATGACGGCAATGCTGCTCCGGGGCCCGCTTATTGCCCGGATTGCGCTTGCCCCCTCGCGGGGCCGTTCTACGCTGGAGCCCCATGAAAATCGGTTTCATCGGCTGCGGCAAAATGGGGTCCGCCCTTATCCAAGGTGTCCTTGCAGCCAAACTCAGCGAACCGCGTGAGGTCACAGTGCATGATCGAGTGGCCGAACCGGCTGAGGTGCTGGGCACCGAAAGCGGAATCCGCGTGGCCGCGAGCAACAGCGAAGTGGCTGAGGCCTCCGACATCGTCGTGCTCTGCGTCAAACCCGACGACGCGATCCCCGCTCTGGTTGGAGCCGCCCGCGAATTGGAAGGGAAACTTCTCGTTTCCATCGTGGCCGGCGTGACCATCGCCGCGCTGGAGGAGGCTACGGGAAAAGATTGTTTCGTGGTCCGTGTCATGCCCAACACCGCGGTGCTTGTGCAAAAAGGCGCATCGGCCTACGCCGTCGGCGCAGGGGTCAGCGAGAAGGACGCCGAGATCGTCAGTCGGATTTTCTCCTCGGTCGGCCATGCCTACCGCGTGAACGAGACTCTGCTCGACGCGGTGACAGGCCTCAGCGGCAGCGGGCCGGCCTACGTCTACCTTTTCATCGAGGCGCTGGCCGACGGCGGCGTGCAGATGGGTCTTCCGCGCGAACTCGCTTTGAGCCTCGCGGTGCAGACCGCAGGTGGTGCGGCCGAGATGGTCTCGCAGACGATGATGCATCCCGCCGTGCTGCGCGAGATGGTCACCAGCCCCGGCGGCACGACCATCGCGGGTCTGGCCGAGCTGGAACGCGCTGGGATGCGATCGGCTGTCATGAATGCGGTTCGCGCCGCAACCTTGCGCGCCCGCGAACTCGGCCGCTGAATGCATCGCGTCCTTTTGCTTTTGTTGGCCTCCGCCTTGGGAGTGCCGGTCGCTCGAGGGGAAGAGGACGTTCCCGCGGCCAAAGGTTCCTCCCCGCCTTTGTTGCGCGGTTCGGTCGGCGGGATTCGCGCGGTCAAGCCCCCGCCGCCTGCGCCCGTGGGGGTTGCGACAGACAGCAAGCCTCCCGTGCAGACGATGACGGCCGAAAGGATGGGAAACGATGGCATTGCCGCCTTCCAGTCGGGCAATTTTGAGGGTGCCAAAGAGGCCTACGAGCGCGTGCTCAAGGTCGAGCCCAACAACCTCCCTGCCTTGGTCAATCTTGGCGCGGCTGAATTCCGCCTTGGCCACAATGATGAGGCCGAGCGACTGCTCCGCCGTTCGCTGCAAATCAAGGCCGACAACCCGACCGCATGGCTCAATCTCAGCATCATCTATCTCCAACGCAACGAACCGATGCGTGCCTTGGCCGCGGCTGCGCAGGCGGTCGTCCACGCCCCGAACGATCCGGTGGCCCGCAACTATCTCGGCGTGGCAGCGGGCCGCAATCGCTGGTTCGACGCGGCCGAGGCCGAGTTGCGCCGCTCTGTCGAGCTGAAGCCGGACTATGCCGATGCGCACTTCAACCTTGCGGTTTTCTGTCTCGAACGTGTTCCTCCGGCCACCGAGTTGGCCAAAAGACATTACCGCGAAGCGCGGCGCCTTGGCGCGGCCCCGGACCCGCTCATCGAGAAAGCCATTGGTCAACAGGCCGCCGATTGATTCCTGCGAGAAAAAAAGCCATGATGAGGTTGTGAGGCATGTCCCATTACTCATGGCCATTGCTTGGCTCCTCCTTGTGGGGAGCGCAGACGTGCTGGCCGAAGGCAAACCGCCGCAGGTTCACGGTGCATCGGCTATACTCGTCGATGTGCAGACCGGCCGCGTTCTCTACAACAAAAACTCCCGCGAACCGCGCGCCGTGGCCAGCACCCAGAAACTTCTCACCGCCTTGATCGTAGCGGAGGAGGGCAATCTCTGGCAGACGGTGACCGTCCAGCTGTCCGATACGTTGGCGCCGCCGAGCAAACTTTACCTCAAGGCCGGGCAGACATACTCGCGGTTCGACTTGCTCCAGGCGCTGCTTGTGCGCAGCGCCAACGATGTGGCCTGTTGCCTCGCGCGCGACAACGCCGGGACCGTCGAGGCGTTTGCGGAAAAAATGAACCGTCGCGCCTTCCAGATGGGCGCGACGTCCTCGCATTTCAAAAATCCGAACGGCCTCCCGATCGAAGGCCAGCGCTCCACCGCGCGCGACATGGCCATTATCGCCCGCAATGTCTACGCCAACCCTGTCCTCCGGCGCATCGTGGCGACGAAGAGTTTCGAGTTCCATTTCGCCGACGGACGCGTGCGTGAGCTGGTCAACACCAACCGCGTGCTGCGCACTGCGTCTTTCTGCAACGGAATGAAGACCGGCTACACCGATGCCGCCGGGCATTGCCTTGTGGCCAGCGGCCAGGACAAAGGACGTGACGTCATTGCCGTCGTGCTAGGCAGCAGCACGGCGCACGTTTGGGATGATTCGAAGAACCTGCTCGAGTGGGGGTTGCGGCTTTGAGCGGGGACGCGCGCATCGACTACGCCGCCGAACTCAACGAGCAGCAGCTGGCCGCGGTGACTTCGCCGGGCGGCGCGGCGCTCGTCATCGCGGGTGCGGGCAGCGGCAAAACACGCACGCTGATCTACCGCGTGGCATGGTTGCTGGAGAACGGGGTGAAGCCGTGGAATATTCTGCTCCTTACCTTCACCAACAAAGCGGCGCGCGAGATGACCGGCCGCGTCACCGAGTTGCTCGGACCCGACGCCGAGGGGATTTGGGGTGGAACTTTCCACTCCATCGGCAACCGCATCCTGCGCCGACACGCCGAGTTGATCGGGTTCCGTCCCGGCTTCAGCATCCTCGATCGCGAGGACCAAGCCGAATTGCTGAAGGGCACCGCCCGCGATGCCGGTGCGCCGCTCAAGGACAAGCGTTTCCCCAAGCCGGAGGTGCTGGCCGAACTGTTCTCGCTCTCGTCCAACACGGGCACCCCTCTCGAGCAGATTGTGCGCGACCGCTTCGGTTACTTCGAGGGTATCACCGAGACGATCAGCGCGGTGCGGACGTCCTACGAGCGCCGCAAACAATCTTCCAACTCGATGGATTTCGACGATCTCCTCATCCGCACCAACCGCCTGCTTCAGGAGACGCCGGAGGTTGCGGAGCACTACCGCGAGCAGTTCCGGCATGTGCTTGTCGATGAATATCAGGACACCAACGCGGTGCAGGCGGAGCTCGTGCACCTGCTCGGCTCCAAGCACGGCAACATCATGGTGGTGGGCGACGATGCGCAGTCGATCTATTCGTGGCGCGGCGCGGATTTCGAGAACATCCTCAAATTTCCCCAGCGCTACGCCGGCGCGCAGACCTACCGCATCGAGACGAACTATCGCAGCGTGCCCGGCATTCTCGACGTGGCCAACGCCGCGATACGCGGCAACGTCCGGCAGTTCGAAAAAAGTCTGGTCGCGTGGCGCAAGGCGGGTGGCCGGCCTGTGCTGGCAGAACTGCCAACCAACAACGATCAGGCCTCCTACGTCGCGCAGCAGATGCTCGAACTCAACCGCCAGGGCCTCGAGTTCCGTGAGATGGCCGTGCTTTACCGCGCGCATTTCCACTCGATGGAAATTCAGCTCGAGCTCACACGACGCGGTATTCCCTTCGAGGTCACCAGCGGACTTCGCTTCTTCGAGCAGGCCCATGTGAAGGACGCCGCCGCGTTCCTCAAGTTTTCCCTCAATCCGTCCGACGAGACCGCCTTCCGCCGCATGGTGCGGCTGCTCCCCGGCATCGGGGAAAAAACTGCGGACAACCTCTGGTCGACGGTGCGGGCCGGCGCCGAATCCGCCGCTCCCTTCGGCGAGGTGCTGCGCATGGCGCAGCCGCCGGGCCGCGCGGCGAAAATCTGGGAGCAGCTTGCCGCGACGCTCGATGAGATCGCGCCGGAGCGGAAGCCCATCTCGCCCGACCGCGCCATCGAGGTGGTGCTGGAGGCCTTCTACGACGACTACATGAAGGCGGAGTTCGCCAACTACGAGAACCGTCGCGAGGATCTGCGCACGCTCGCGGGCTACGCGCGGCAATTTACCTCGATGGAGGACTTCCTCTCGCAGGTCGCGCTGCTGACCAATGTCGACGGTGGGGGCGCGCGGCGGAACACCGATACCGACCGCGTCGTGCTCACCTCGGTGCACCAGGCCAAGGGCCTCGAGTGGCGCGCGGTTTTTGTTATCTGGCTGAGCGAGGGCATGTTTCCCGGGTCCCGTTCGCTGGAAAATCCCAATGCTCTGGAGGAAGAACGCCGTTTGTTTTATGTCGCGGTCACGCGCGGTCGCGACCACCTGCACCTCTGCTATCCGCAGATCCGTTTGAACAGCAACTACGGCGACCCCTTCCAGCGCCGCTCGCGCTTCCTCGCCGAAATTCCCGCCCACTTGCTAGAAAAACCCGGGGCTGACGAGGCTCCCCGCCGATCCGCCGCCCCGCCCGCCAAGAAGCCCGGCGGTAAGGATTGGTGGTATTAGCGGTGCCGCGGCGGCAACGCGGTGACGGGTGAAGAGTGACGAGTGGCGAGAGCAGAGGCGCGGTCAGTAGGCGAAGGTCAGGCCCACGTTGACCCAGACGACATTCTCCTGCCCGATGGTTTGAAGCGCTTCGAGCGCGACGCTGTAGTTGATGCCGGCAAAGGCCCGAATGTAGCGCCAGAGGCGGCAGGTGGTCTGCAGGCCGAACTGGAAATTGTTCAGACCGTAGGCGTCGTTCGTGTTGTAGCCGAAGTTGAGCCCGAGCAGCGCGTAGGGCTGTAGGCTAACCACATCCTTGTAGACCGGCACATCGCCGTCGAGGCGGCACTCCAGGAAAACACCCGGCGTATTATTGAGGTCCCAGACAAAGACCGTGCTTGGCGTCACGTAGGGGATCGCCGTCGTTCCGAGCGTGAGAAAGACCTCGTTGCTGTAAAGATTGTGCGAGTGTCCGCCACCATGTTCGTCCGCGTGTCCCTCGTGGTGTCCTTCCTCGTGCTCCGCCTCGTGGCCGTGGTCATGGCCATCTTCGTTCTGGCTCGGCACGTAACGGAAGTTGTAGCCGGGCATAAGAAAAACCGGACCCAGCGCGAGGTTGTAGGCCCCGGTGAAATCCCATTCGACAAGGTCATTGCCCAACCCGAAACCGTTCCACGCGTTGAAGGAAAAATTGCCGACCTGCACGCTCACCTCGTTGACGTAATTGCCCGATGGACCCGATTCGTCCACACCATAGTGCATATGGCGACTTTCCCATCCTGTGGTTGCCTCGACCCCCCCGTTGCGGTCATTCGACTTCCGGTTCAACGGCACGCCAGTCGATTGCACGTCGACGGCCTCGGCCAAGGCGGAGCGCTCTTCGCTACGCGATTGGTGCGGCACGCCATGAGCAAATAATTTGCAAGTAATTGATAAAAAGGTAAATGCAATCAGTAATAATATGAGTCTCATAAATGATATGTTCTTAATTCAATTGTGACGGACTCTTGGAGTCAACGGGAAAAGCGCTCGCAATGACCCTCACCGGGGAGAGAACTCGATGGCTTGTCCGCCGAGAAAACCCCGCACTTCGGCGCTATCTTCGCTGAACGTCACCGTCACCGCTCCGCACTCCTGCTGGTCGAAAATTTGTGCGGCGCTGGCCACCAGTCTTTCGCGCAAGGCGGCCTCGTCCGAACCATCGCGGAACGGATCCGGTGCGGCAAGGATGATGGCGCGTGGCTGGACTGCAGCCAGAAAGTCTGCTGTGGCCATCAGGTCATCGCCGTGGCGACCGAGCACCAGAATGTCGGCCTTCAATGTTTCGGGAGCAGTGCGCAGCAGGAAATTCTCCGTCTCCGCTCCGGCATCGGACATGAGCAGGATACGGAATGCGCCTTGGTCGAGTCGCGTGATGATCGTCTGGTCATCGGCGGTCCTTCCGCCGCGTTCGGGATAAGGGAAAAGAAATTCCACCGATGTCTCCGGTCCGAGGAGTGCCCGGTCACCGGGCAGGACGAGCGATTTTGGAATTTTGCCTGCGGCCAGCGCGGCATGGAAATCACGCCGCACGCGCGAGCGATCGCGCAGCGTCGAGTCGAAAATCCGGCGGGGTGATGCGCTCTCCATGACGAGCGGGGCCCCGCCGATGTGGCCAGCGTCCCCGTGCGTGAGGACGAGGGCATCCAAGCGCGCGATGCCGGCTGCGCGGAGGGCGGGTTCGACCACCGATTCGAAATCGCGCGTTGCACCGGTGTCGAGGAGCCACGCCTGCTCGCGGGTGCGGAGGAGTTGCGCGCCGCCGGTGCCGAGGTCGAACACGGTCAATTGGGCGGGCGGCAGCAGCCATCCCGGAGGAAGACTGAGGTACGCGCCGGGCAGCGATGCGGCCCATGGCACGACGGCCAACAGCGCCGAGGTCGCGCCCCAGTTGGCGTTGTTGAATACCACGGCCACCCAACTGCTGAACGGCGCGGCGATGATGGCCAGCATGGCGAGCGCGAGGATGGCGAAGGCCAGAGGAACGGCGACCATGTTGGTGGGGATCGAGGCGAGCGGCACAAGATGGAAATATCCGGCGGTGAGCCCGAGGCTGCCCAACCACGAAGCGAGCGAGACGGAAAGTGTGGCTGCGAGCGCGCGGCCGAGCGAGGACTGCAACTTCTGCGCGGCAGTGTAGAGACGTCGGGGGATGAAGGCATCCGGCCGCAAGACAGGCACGAGGCGCCGGTCGAAAAACGGCGCGAGCAGAAGGATGGACGCCACTACGCAGAACGAGAGTTGGAAGCCGGGCTGGAAGAGTTGGTTGGTATCAGCGCCCAGCAGCAACAAGGCCGCGGCGGCGAGGCTGTTGCCGGTGCTCACCGGCCGGTCCAGCAGCAGTCCGCCCAGAGCGATGGAGATCATCGCCGCTGCGCGCAGGCTCGCCGGTTGCGCGCCGGTGACCATCGCGTAAAAAAGCAGCGTCGGCACGATGATCAGCACCGAATGCCGGCGCGTGAGCCCGAGGGGACGCAGCGCCAGCCAAAGCAAGAGGCCGAACATGCCGACGTGCAATCCGCTGACGGAAAAAAGATGCATCGTGCCGGTCTGGCGGAAGGCATCGGCAAAAGATTCTGCAGCGTCCTCGCGCGCTCCGAGCGTGATGCCGGCGATGACAGCGCGGACGCTTTCGTCGTTTTCCAGTCCGAGCCCGAGCGCGCGCATGATCCATTCGCGTGAGGCGATGGCCGCCGCCTTGACCGCAGAACCCCGGTCGCGCGCGATGAGGCGGGAGCGATCCGTTTCGCGCCCTCGCAGTTCGAGAAAGACGTTCTGTCGTTCCCGCCAGAGCCTCGCGTCGAACTGCCCCGGATTGCGCGGTGCCTCGGGCGCGGCGACGATACCCTCGATCGACCACAGGTCGCCGTAGCGCGGGGTGCTCTCTCCCTGCCATCGCGCGACGAGGTCCGTGGTCCGGTGGAAGGTACGCCCATCGACCTCCCATTTTTCCGTCCTCACCTTCGTGCGCCAGCGTCCCACGCTGCCCTGCACCGGCTCCGGTTCGTCGATGATGATGCCCGTGACGCGGACAGCCCGAGGTTCGGGGGCGATCGCGCGGGCCCAAGCGCGTGAGGGATTGTCCTGCCACTGCCAGACGTGCACCGCTGCAAAGATCGCGGCGGTCGCGAGCAGAAGCGCCCATGTTTTGCGCGCACCGCCGACGAGGCAGAGCAGGCCGACGGCCACCGCGAACCGCGGATCGGGATCGAAAATGTCTCCGACCGCGATTCCGGCGACCGCAGCCAGCGCGAGGCCGACCAGCGGCAGGCGCGACGGGGGCTTGGCATCCATTGTGATTTTCTAGTTCTGTCGCGTTCTCGCGGCAATGCCCGCCTTGTGGCGGGAGGAAAAGACCGCTATGCCATTTTGCGGACACCATGCAAATCGGGATAAAACTACGGAAACTGACTGGTCCCGACGGATGGCATAGTGCCAAGGCTGCGATAGCCCGCTGGTCTTATCGTTTGCCGGTGCAGCCTTTCCTTGATGCGGTGGACCGCAAAAGTTTCGCCAAGATCCGCGACCGCCATGCCCGGCCAGGGCGAAGCTTCAATCAGGAGAAATATCTCGATCTGGAAGGATGGATGAAAGTGAACGTGAAGCGCGTGCGCAACCAGCGCATCCGTGCAGCACCTCCGCGTCTGCGCGTTCTGGATATCGGCTCCGGGGCCGGATATTTCCTGCATATCATGCGTTGCCTTGGCCATGACGCTCTGGGGCTCGACATCGACGCTCAGCAGATTTTTCGCGAGACCTTCGCCGAGTTTGGTCTGGCGCGCGTCATCCACCGCATCACGGCATTCGAAAGATTGCCCGATCTCGGGGAACCCTTCGACATCGTCACAGGGCATCTCACTTGCTTCAACCGGCACGAAGGCGGCACCGACTGGGGTCAGGTGGAATGGGATTTCTTCCTGCGCGATGTCGAGACGCACCTCAAACCGGGGGGGCTCATGCAGTTCGAACTCAATGTGCGCCGCGACGGACGCCACATGGACACGGAGCTTCAAAATTTCTTCCAATCGCTTGGCGGCCGGGTAAACCGCCGCAAGGTCTACTTTGACGCGGCGCTGCCTCGCACTATTGACCACTGAATTTGAGCAGCGCTAGTTCGACGCGCTGTCCCTCGTCGAAGTAGAAGCGCACCGCGCCGTCGCGCCCGCGCAAATCCTCGGCCACCGCCTCGCTGGCGCGGCGCGAGTGGATCTGGTGGAGGCCGGGATGTGCTCGCTGGTAGGCGACGCCCCATGCCTCGATGCGCCGGCAGTTGGCGCATCGCATGGCGAAATAGTCCTCCATCGCGCTCCGCTCCAACACGCGGAACTCCACGTTTTCCAGCAACTCGACCGTCTCGTAATCGAAGAATTCAAGCGGATAGAGTCCGCGCGCGGGAAGATGAATCCACCGCCACACGAGGGTGGCGATTCGGATGCGAGGATCGTACCCGGCCACGCGGTTGCGGAACGATAGGGTGTTGAGAGAGAGGGTGATCGGAGAGGACAGACCGGCGTCCACTGACACGTAGCAATGGTCGACGTTCTCCTCGCGGGTGGAGGTTTCCACTTCGAACTTCAGCACCGCTCCAGCCACACGGACCAGCGGGGTGGTCGGGAAGGCGACCCCCAATGCTGCGGGCTTACTGGTTCGAGAACGGGCTGTAGAGCGATTCTTCGTAGCCAGAGTTGAAAAAGGTGTCGACCTGCGGTGGGGCGTAGGCGAAGGGCGCCTCGATATCGTTGCGGTCATCGGTGAAATAGGCATGGTTCTGCGCCACGGCATTAGGGCCTTTGGTGTAAAGCTCGTGGGAGCGTTGCATGTAGTTGATGACCGGCGCCGGGGTGCCGGCGGATCGCAGGGTGCTCAGGTCGGCATTGCTCAGGTTGTAAGCCTTGCGGGTGCTCTGCATGTAGCTGACCAAGCCCGGACCCGGAACCCCCCGACGAGCACACTCGGCGACCTGAGCCACGCTCAGCGGCAGTCCCGACCGCACCTTGAGGATGGTTTCTTCAGAGACGCCGCGGGATGTGAACTCATTGAGGATTTTCGGGTCCACTTGCGGCTGCTGCATCGTCGCGCAGGCCCCGAGTCCCAAAACGGCGAGCCAAAGAAGGTATTTCATATATCTGACGGATGCTGGCTGGCCCCCTGTCCGCTGGCAAAACAAATCCGGAGCCCAACGGAAGGAAAACCCTTGCCAAGGGCCTGCGGCCCCGTTACTTTTTGCACTCCTTTGGGGAGTCTTATATGTCTTACGCAATTATCCAGACCGGCGGCCGTCAGTTCCGCGTGCAACCAGGTGATGTCATCGACGTCGAACTGCTCGGCATCGAAGCCGGCAGCAAAGCCGTTTTCGAGGAAGTCCTGCTGGCCAGCGACGGCTCGGACGTCAAAATCGGCAATCCGCTACTTAAGGGAGCCAAGGTGACCGCCGAGGTTATCGAGGAGCAGCGCAAGGCACCCAAGGTTGTCTCTTTCAAATTCCGCCGCCGCAAAGGCTACCACCGCACCGTCGGCCACCGTCAAAAATTGACCCGCGTCAAAGTCGGGGAGATCCAAGCTTAACCCTCTCATTGTATGGCCCATAAAAAAGGACAAGGCAGCGTCAAGAACGGACGCGACAGCGTCAGCAAACGGCTCGGCGTGAAAAAATTCGGCGGGCAGGAAGTGCTGGCCGGCAACATTCTCATCCGCCAGCGCGGGCGCAAATTTCTTCCCGGCCGCAATGTCGGTCTCGGGCGCGACTTCACCCTCTTCGCCCTCGAGAGCGGCGTGGTGCAGTTCGACCGCGGCGGTCGTCGTATCAACGTGCTTGCTTCGGCCAACTGACCCTTTCCTCCTCGCGAAGACCGGGGCTCTGCCCCGGTCTTTTTTTTGTCCGGAGGCCCTGTGGCGAGCAAATGGGGATTGCCGCAGGCTTCATCCGTTTGAATGATGCGGGGGATGCTTGAACTGATGCAAAAAGGGGGACCCGTCATGTGGGTCATTTTGGCCTCGAGTGTGATCGGCCTGGCCGTCTTTCTGGAGAGGCTGGTTTTTCTGCACCGGGCACAGGTGCGGGTGGGGGAATTTCTACGGGGCCTGGCCAACCTTGTGCGCGACGGGCGCCTGGATGAGGCGCGCAAGCAATGCCTGGCCACCCCCGGTCCGGTCGCGCGGGTCGCTTTGAGCGCCGTGCTGGCTCGCGATTGCCCGCGTTCCGAATTGCGCGACATTGTACAGGAGGCGGGACAGCTCGAGGTGCCGCGCCTCGAGCGGCACCTTCTACTCCTCGGAGGCATCGCGTATGCCACGCCCCTGCTTGGCCTGCTCGGTACAGTGCTGGGGCTGCTCCAGGCGTTCTATCTCGTCTCCACGCAGGGCGGATACGCTACGGTGGCTGATCTCTCGGGTGCGGTTTACGAAAGTCTCATCTCCGCCGCTGCCGGTCTCGCTGTGGCTATTCCCGCGCTGATCGGCACGGGCTTCCTCTCCGCTCGCGTGCAGGATCTGGTGCATGACATGGAGCGCGCAGGGATTGAGATGGTCAACCTCATCAAGAACCGCACCTTGCCGACGGCGGAGATTTTGGCCATGGAGACAGAACCGGCCGAAGAACCATGAGGCTTGAGCGCGCGTTCCGCCTGCGCGGTGCCGTTCCCGTCTTCACCGGTGCCCTGGCGGTCATTCTGCTGCTGGTCTTTTTTATCCTGCTTTCCACATCGTTCCTGCTCCGTCCGGGCATCGCTGTGGAAATGCCCGTGTCGCGCTCGCTTCTACCCGCCATGCAGGATCCGATCGTGCTGGCCGTGACCGGGGGTGCGGGGGCGTCCATTTACTTCGATGATCGCGTGGTCGACGCCGAACAACTCGGCGCGTGCCTCGATGGATTGCGAGGTGCCTCCCGGCAGGTCGTGATCAAGGGCGACAAAGATGCCCCTCTCTCTCTCGTGGCGCGCGTGACGGACTGGGCTCTGCAGCGCGGCTTCTCGGTAGGCTTGGCCGCTGCCCCCGCCGTACCATGACCGCGTTGGCCGATCGTCTGGTCCACGTTTTCCATTGGCCGCGCGGCCATCCGATCCGCCTGCTGCTTCCTGCCATGATCGCCATCTCGCTGGCGGTGCATGGCGCATTTTTCTATCTGGTCGGCGCCTCGCCCTCGGAGCGCCATTGGTAGTCTCCACCGACTTCCAGAGTCGGGCCGTTGTCACCACGCCCAAGGTAGGCGTCGTGATGACGCTCGATGACCTCGGCGGCGATGCCTTCCATGTCCGATCCCTCGATGCGTGTCGCAGTCCCTGTGAAATACTTGTCCACCACACTCTGCTTGAGAC